>JAQBNX010000244.1 GCA_028288385.1 Spirosoma sp. | reverse complement strand
CATCGGAGAAAAGGTGACGCGAGTCGTCGTTGGTGATCCCGTCGTACTCAACTGGGCAACACCCTGTTATACCTGCTTTCAATGTCAGGAGGGAAACCAGCATATTTGTGAAGTAAACTCCCCCGTTACGTCGGGTAACTCGCTCAGTGGAGGACACGCCCGCCTGGCATCCAGTCAATATGAAGGAGTGCCGATTGAACGGTCCTTTGGCCTGGGCACGTTGTCCTCCTTCAGCATAGTACGAGAAGCTGCCGTCATCAAAATCGACGTGGTTATTCCATTCGCATCGGCCAGCATTATCGGCTGTGGAGTCATGACGGGCTACGGTTCAGTGGTTAATGCGGCTCGAGTAAAGGCTGGCTCTTCGGTGGTGGTGCTGGGCACCGGGGGCGTTGGCCTGAACGTTATTCAGGGAGCCCGGATAGCGGGTGCTGCCCGAATTATTGGCGTGGATGTGAACCCGAACCGGCTTGAAATGGCCTTATCTTTTGGCGCAACCGCTACGATCTTAGCGAATCCGGAAGATAGTGGTTTGCTGGGGGCAGCTCAGGTTGTCAAATCAATGACTGCAGGCCGCGGTGCCGACTATGCCTTCGAGTGCACAGCCATTCCGTCACTTGGTGCCGCGCCATTGGCTATGATTCGAAATGCGGGAACTGCCTGTCAGGTGAGCGGCATTGAGCAGACAATTAGTATTGATATGAATCTTTTTGAATGGGATAAAATTTACATCAATCCCTTGTACGGAAAATGTCGCCCCGAAATAGATTTCCCCAAGCTTCTTTCACTTTATGCAAAAGGGGATTTGCTACTCGATGAGATGATTACGAAAACGTACTCACTAGATGAATTGACCGATGCTTTTGATGATATGCATGCCGGAAAAAATGCCAAAGGTGTTATCCTGTTTTAACTATTCATGGTGTCAAATAATTTTTTTACAGAAGAGCTATCGGATCCCCGCTTCGAATCGAATGGATTACGCTACATCACGATAAAATCCACCGCGTTAAAGAGCCGGGGAGATATCACTGTTTTTGTACCAGCGGGAGAGTTACTAACCAAAAACTTGCCGGTCGTAATCCTGCTTCACGGCGTGTATGGTAGCCACTGGGCCTGGAGCAGTAAGGCAGGTGTTCATTTGACGGCCCAAAAGCTGATCGACAGTGGGCAGATTAAACCAATGATTCTGGCTATGCCTTCCGATGGGCTCTTTCGGGATGGCAGCGGCTATCTAAACCAAAATCAGACGAATTACGAAGACTGGATTGTGCAAGATGTTCGGCTGGCACTTATTAACTTAATTCCTTCAGTGTCCAGCGAATCAGTATTTTTTATTTCGGGCTTATCCATGGGGGGGTACGGTGCTTTGCGCTTGGGTGCTAAGTACCCGCAGGTATTTAAATCCTTCTCTGGCTTGTCATCCATCACTGAATTTGATCAGATAGGCCGATTTTACGAACCGGAAACTTTTCATGAATTGGCAGATGCAGTGATTCAGCCTGAATCAGTTTTAGAGAATATCCTCCTGAATCGGGAGAAAATCGGACCATTCCGATTTGATTGTGGCCAGGATGACGAATTGATTAAAGCAAATCGGGCATTGCATACCGCTTTGAAGAAGCACGGCATCACGCATGTTTTTGAGGAACTTACTGGCCAGCACGATTGGGCATACTGGGAAAAAGCAATCGGTAAATCCCTGATCTTTTTTAGTAGCTTATAACCCCTTTTGGAGTCTACAGATCCGATTTTGGCGGCTCAGCTGTTTTCTCGAGGTGGTTATCCTCTGATGTCTCTTCCAGCATGCCTTCCATTGCTTGTTGGCCATACTCTGACTGGAGGGTGCCAAGCTCCTTGCCGCTGCGGCTGTCGCTTCCATCGGTATTGCGTATGGTGCCGGGCTGGAGGTCTTTTTTCTTTTCAAGGTTGCCAACTTGAATATCTTTTCGGGTCCGTCGTTGCTGAGCCATGCTGTTGAAGAAAGTAGGGTGAATGAGCCTACTTAACCAACGGTATTTTTCTTTGTTCACGGTTCGTTTCCGTCTAAACAAGGGATTAGGGGTCCAGTAAACCTGTCTAAAACGCGGCTCATTATGACGGCATAACAGGTTGGAATAGCCGTTGTGTTGCACCGCAAGCGTGGTTCCCCCGCAACAGCCGGTATCGCACCGCTAAGCGGCCAGCGGTAGTGGTCATGGTTGGGCTTAATCCCAAAGTCATAGTTTTTTAGGCATCAGGCTACCCCAACTGGAGAGAAATGGGTAGTATTAAAAATGAAAAAGAAGCTCATTGTATTTATGGGAACTAACGTTTTAGACAATGGCCCTTTTTATCACGGGATAAAAGCGGATTTGCAGGTGGGCGATTTACTGACAGCAGGATTCCAATCAAATTATAAGCCCCAAATCATGATGAATCACATATATTTTACGGCCTTAGCTAACGGGGCGGGGCTTGCCGCAGCCCTGGCGAAAGGGGAGGGACGTGAACGGGTTTATATCGTTGAACCCACCGGTAGTTTTGAAAATGATCCGAATGTGACGGATAAAAAGTTCCCGGGCAACCCGACCCGCTCCTATCGTAGCCAAGCACTTTTGAAAATCGTTGGCAAGCTAACCGATTGGGTGAAACAAACACCCGAAGAGCGCCAAAAATGGCGCGAAAAGTTGGCGATTATTGAAGCGTATTCGAGAGCAGAGATTATTAATTAATCATCACTGATTGGCTGTTGTCTAATTACCGTGACCGTTGTCACAGACAGTTAGGTATCCAGGTAGTAAAGCAGCTAGCCAGGATAGGGACGATTCCGGGTTGAAAAAGCAGGCTCAATGCTGGAAAAATAAGCCCTCATCAACTTCCGCAACCACGCAGTTGCTCCCCTGCGGCCGGTATCGTACCCAGACCGCAGCCACCAAACTTATCGCCTCATTTTGTTCCCTTTGCTAAACGTATGGGTAAGGGTAAATCGAATCAGCCGTTACCACCAGGACTGCCTCGACGGTATCTGGTACTTACTCCCTTTGTAGGGCTGGGAGCCTTCATCGGGCTGTATCTACTCGCAACCCTTCTCTACCCCGGCGGATCGCAAGCCAACGCGCAGGCAATTGGCTTTAGTTGGCTGCATAACTATTGGTGCAACCTATTGAATCCGCAAGCCATCAACGGACAACCGAATTCCGCTCGGCCAGTGGCCTTGCTAGCTATGCTCGTGCTGGGCATTTCACTGGCTATCTTTTGGTCTGTGTTGCCCTGCCTGTTTGCCTTTACAAGCGTAGTTCGCAAACTGCTACAAGGGACGGGTATTTTGTCAATGCTGCTGGGCTCTCTAATCGTCACACCCTATCACGACGTAGTCATTTATGGAGCGGGGATGTTGGGGCTCTTTCCACTGCTCTACACATTGAAGGGGCTGTATCAGCACCACTATAAAAAGTTGTGCTGGTTAGGCTGTAGTTGTTTAGTACTAATCGGGTGGAATAATTACATCTATTCCACCCATATCTTTCTTTTTTATTTGCCGCTCCTTCAAAAGATTACGTTTGCTTGTTTTTTAAGCTGGGTCGGTCTACTAAATTGGGAAGTTTATAAAAAGCGAAAGATCCATGCTGTCGATCAAGCAACATAGACCGGTAAAGATTCAGTGCTACTGACAATCCAATAACAGGAAGTTATT
>JAQBNX010000221.1 GCA_028288385.1 Spirosoma sp. | reverse complement strand
CCTATTGGCTGAAAACGGTTCATATACCGGCAAACCCCTAATATCCCCAGTAGCCAACTAACCGTTGCCAAAGCGATGCGTAGGCAAACGGCCAAGCAGCAAGTCAGATAGCGGTGTGTGATTGGTTAGCGTGCAACGGGCAGGCCCCGTTTTTTCCAATCGGGAAATCCTTCTTCCAGCCGCACAGCGTGGTAGCCTTTACGTTTTAATTGAACCACCGCTTCATCCGAATAGACGCAGAACGGTCCCCGGCAATAGGCAATGATCTGCTTATGTCTGGGCAGCGTAGCCAGTAAGCTATCCCACTGCTCGAGGGGAATGGAAATCGCATGGGGGATATGCCCCCTTTGATACTCTTCGGTAGGCCTGACGTCAAGCAACACGACCTCATCCGAATGGAGCCTCTGGTACAGTTCATCGACAGATACCGCTTCCAGGCTATCTCGCTCATGACGAAAATCACGAATAACCTCTTTGACCTGGGGCATTTGGCGAATGCTCAATGAGCGCAGGGTATACCAGGTATTGAAAACATCCGCGTTAGCGAGATCATAATAGATATGGTGCGCCTGTTTACGGGTGGTGACTAAGTGGGCTTGTTTGAGCACCTGCAGATGTTGAGAGGCATTGGCCACCGATGCACTGATTTCGGCCGCAATCACTTCAACGGTCTTTTCGCCCTGGGCTAAGAGATCCATAATTTCGAGCCGGTGCGGATTACAAAACGCTTTGGTCATCTGCGCGATACCGCCTTATACGCCATCCTTGAATTGTCTTTTTTCCATTCGGTTGGTAAGTTAGAAAAGGGTGTGGTAGAACAAAAATAAACTGCTTATTCAATTATTCAACAGATTCATAGAACAATTGAATAAGTATTAACCATGACCTGATACATTTGCTGAACTAAACAAGGAAACTTGTATGGTGTGGATAGTAAGGTAAAGCCCGGACGCAGTTGCGACTGGGCTTTTTAAGCCTGTCTTACCTTAGGGGGTTGAGTCAGGCAAGCAGGTAAGACGCATGCAAAGAATCGACGAGTTACTCCCTGATTGGTGAGTGCTGCATTGGCTTCCTGCGCGTAACTAATGACCCTGGTAAACGGACTCCCGATCTATCGCGATAAGCATGAACATTTGCCTGACTTACTCAGGCTTTTTTCGATACTGTTTACTAGTAAAATCCTTCATAGGTTACTCTTGCCGTATGGTACTTCTTTTAACCGCATTCGATAAAAAGGCTCAGTTTCGACAATTCACCTGCCACATCAATACGCTTGAAGGCGCCCTGGATACGCTCAGTGCCATCACTGCAACAGGAGATATCCTGATGGAGGCTCACCTGCTCGATGAAGGCAAATGGACCATGCTACCCGTGGCGGTATTTGATGGCCAAATGCTCACCATACCCCTGCTGGATTTGCAGCGGCAATGGCAACAGGTATTGGTGGAACCACTGGCCAGTACCCCAGTAGACCATGACCCCTTCCTGATGAAGCTGACCCATAGTCACATCCAGCGATACCAGACCCGCAGTGCTGTCTTGATGGGGTTTATTAAGCAGGCTAAACAGCAACGGCAGCAGGTACTAATGACTACGCGGGGGCGTTGTCAAGCCCGGCTACTTCATCGGCTGGATCAGCGCATTAGCCTCTATCAACACCAGCTCGACAGATTACTGCAACAGCAGCAACACGCCAGTGATCGACTCACGAAGTGGCCAATAAAACCTCCTAGAGAGCTCATTGACTAAACGGGGGAGGTGGCGAAGTAAGCCCATCGGGCCATTACAGGCAAAATCCCAAAAAACGTCTTCACTGGCTGGAACATCAAGTGGTTTTTGGAGAAACCAGAAAGCCCCTATCTCATAAGCTTGCCCACCGCATTCCGTAGTTTGAGATCTCCTTCATGGGGAGGCGAATAAACTATAACCTACCCTTCTTACCCATTCACACAAGGGAGAAACGTCTACTTTGGATTGTCATTACTAGGCTGGTTGTTTTCTTTGTTAGTCAAAGAGCCTGGAGAAAAGCGGCCAGCAAACAACAGCTCTATGAAGCGTATCTAGCTGCCTTGCGCAGTAGCCATAAAGAGTCAGCCATCACGGCAGGTTGGGACTTCTGGTCGTTAGCTGACTGAGTGAGGGACAGGGGCCAACTTCAACGGATGATAAACAAAAATGCTGAACCCCGGATTCAAGCCAAACGGAGTCGAATTCCTCTCGTTGTAATTCTCTTAAACGTCCATACCTTCATATAACCAGTAGCTATTTATGAGACCTATAGCGTGCGTAACCCCTTCTACCCATGAACAGTCACCCCGGCAAAAAAAAACTCAAGCAGTATCGCTCCGGAGTCAAATCAACCAATCAGAACTCCCCAGCGGAAAACCAATCGACGGCCCCAGCGGGTAAGACGCAATCAAAGCAACGGTCAATTTTAACTAAGCTAAAGACCTTTATCCGAAAATGATAACGGCTTTTGCCGGGTGGGGCAAACAAAAAGCAGTTGATCTAAAACTCACGGCAAAACTCACCGCTGTCTGTGTGCCCTGGTTCGGAAACCGTGCGCTTCAGTTGCGATCGTTGTACTAACAATAAATTTTTCACAATGCTGCGTACGATGTCTTGTTGATCCTCAATCAGAACGGATGGACCATTAGCGAAAGGGAAAATATTATCCAGCTGATCAGGTCGATTGCCGATAGTACAATAAGCCGTGAGCGGACTTTGTGGAATCGAATAACAAAGCGACCTGTTTGCTTCTACGATGAAGACGGGAAGTGGCAGCAAGCCCTGCCGTCCTGGCTAAAAAAAGTGGGTTTACTGCTGTGGTATTGGGACTGGTATGGGTAGTGAAACACTATATATGACCATGATTAAAAAACAGCACACTACTTATCCATGTGGGGGTAGCGAACTCCTTGTTTTCTATATGGCTACTGTTTTATTACTAGTACTGGTTCTGATTTTAATGCTGGCAGCCGTTCAACGACGAAACGGAACGGATTTATTGATTACGAA
>JAQBNX010000786.1 GCA_028288385.1 Spirosoma sp. | reverse complement strand
CCTCGTCCTTGCGCTGCGCCTCGGCTGCAGCCGCGGCCTGGGCCTCCCGGCGCTTGCGGTCGGCGTAGGCGATCATTTTCTCCGCGACCTTCTTCTGGGCCTCGGCGAGCGGGTCGGTCAGCTCCCGCTTGAAAAAGCCGTCGATGGTCCGCGTGGCGTCGAGCACCGGCTTTTTGTAGGTCGTGCGGGCGAGCTCCAGCGCCTTGGCCTCGTCCATGATCTGCCGCACGAAGTCGCCGGCGCGGCCCTGCATCGTGTCGCCGTCGATGCCGGATGCGGCCAGCGCCAGGAACCGATCGACACCGGCGACGAGCTCGGCGCGGCGGGCGATCCGGTCGGCGTAGGTCGCGCGCAGCCCGGCGCTGATCGCGTCGGCGTCGAGCAACAGCGCCAGGTCGATAGCCTCGCTGTTGTGGCCGGCTGGCGGCGGCGGCTCCTGATAGGTCGTGTATGCGTCCATGTGATTACCTCAGAAAATCGGGGGCATTCTCTTGAGCGAGATCGGCCGCGACGGATTGGCCGCGGGATGGTCGGGGTTGTTGGCCAGGGCCCACGCCTTGAGCTCCAGCCGATAGCGGTATTCGCCTTCGGTGCAGCGCCGGCCGGAGTGCCAGATCCGCAGGACACCCCGGGCGCGGTAGGGATCGGCACCGGCAGGCTCCTGCACCTCGCCGTTGATCTCCGCGCGCCACAGGCCGTTGTCGTCCTGCCAGATGCGGGCCGCGACCTTCGGCCCATCCTTGACGAGCCGCATGGTGAACCACCCGGCCTCGGGCTGATCGACGACCCGCGGAGCCTCGCGCTCGGTCAAGCGCCACCGCCGCGCCGGGCCAGCCGGGCGTCGGTGAAGCTGATGACGTTCGGGCGCTCGGCTTTGTCCCGCTCGCGCAGGAACCGGGCTTGCAGGGCGTGGAGCTCCGTGAGGTGGGCGAGCATGACGAGGTGATCGTCCTCGTCGATCACCCCGTCGCGCAGCATCACCAGCCGCAAGCGTTCGTGCATTCGCGCCCAAAGGCTCTGGCCCTGGCTCATGCTCCCACCTCGTCGCCCAGGTGGTCGGTCGTGTCGTCGAGCGTCTCGCAGGCTTCGGCCAGCGCCTTGCTCGCCTCGACCATGGCGGCGACGGCCTCGCGGAGCTTCGCGCCGTCTCCCATCTGGGCGAATGCCATCCCCTGCCGCGCGGCAAGGCGGATGACGTTGGTGTGCGCGATGATCGCCACGCAATCCTCGGTCACGCCCACGATCTCGCGGCTCATTCTGCGGCCTGCTGAAACTTGGCGGCGGGGGCCATGGCGAGGCGGGCCTGGGTGATGACGGCGCGAAGGTGGTCGGCCAGCGCTTCGGCCTCGGCCAAAGTGCGCCACGCGGTCGACGACATATCGCCCTGGCGCATCGTGACCCCGACGCACGCGCTATCCGGCTCGAAGCCGGGGAGAACGCTCAGAAACACGTCGTCGGCCGGCTTGCGGCGGTCGGCCATTATGCGGCCTCCCGCACGTCAACCCACTCGCGCAGCTGGGCGACGACGTGCTCCGGGTCGAAGCCGGCGAAGGGAAAGCGGTCGAACTCCATGCCCTGGATCTTCGAGATCAGGGCGGTGAAGTCGGCCACAAGCTCGTCGGCCTGCCTGTGGTCCTCGGCGTGGACTTCGTTCGCGGTCTCCTGGCGGCGGTCGAAATCCTCGTCGCCGTAGGTGGCGGCGTAGGCGGCGCTGTCGAAGTTGTCGGGATAGGGCATTTGCAGGGCTCCATCGCTTTCGATGGAGGCATTTTCGTATATAAATTCTATACAGTCAACACGCCGGCGCGCTGTTCGTATAGATTTCCTGCGGCTTTGTGACTTTTCTGGACGGCTCCGCGGATCAATCTACGCCGCCGGGCGCGCAATTCCGGGCTTCTGCGTCCCGCAGGGGGTATATGATTTTTGTTTGCACGTTGGGATTGCAGGACGGCTCGCGCCTAATAGGCTGACATGCCTATTCAAAGCACAAACCCGGAAGCTCAACGAAGAACCTCCGGGTTACATTGCGTTACGTCGACTGTACGGGACCGCTCAGACGATCTGAAATCGAGGAACGGTCACGCTTGTAACCAGATCGCTCGTCCAATATGCAAACTAGTCACTTCGCTTACTATAACAGTTGAACACAGGTCTGCATATGCGGGTAATCAGTCTTTCCGGCGGCGTGGCGCGTCGTCTTTTCTTTTTCCGGGCTCCGGGTTCTCCGGCCCCAAAAGACGCGCCAAGTTTGCTTGCAATTCCACGTCCATCTGCTCACGTAAAGCGTCCGGTAAGTTTGAAGAATCGTCCAGAAAAACAAAATCAAACGTCACGCCAGTTGCTCGACTAAAGATATAGAGCTGGTAGGTCTGGATCGCGTTGTCTCCAGCTAACCAGTTACGCAGGACGCCGCGCGATATCCCCATGATACGCGCGGCTTCTGCTTGCGACATCTTCAGCTTCTCGATGATCTTGCGGAACCTGAACGCTGCAAGCGTGTGGAAGTCGGCCTGAGATAGTATCGGCCGCTCCATAACCCGCCCAGGTGGGTCGCCGTCGCCGCCGCCCGCTGATGGCATAATTTTCGCCTTGCCGGGGTGTGCAGATTTCCTATACTTCGTGGCATGAGCCATGGACATACGATAAGTGACGAGGTCGTCACCGCTGCGCGTCTCGCAATCGACAAGCTCGGTGGTTGCGCTGCGGCCGGTGATGCTCTCTCCGTCACTCGCGCGGCCGTCTTCCACTGGAAAACCACTGGTGTCCCGGCCAAGCATGTCGGGCGTATCGCTGCTCTTACTGGGCTCGAACACGCCGAAATCCGGCCCGATCTCT
>JAQBNX010000440.1 GCA_028288385.1 Spirosoma sp. | reverse complement strand
ACGAGTCGGACTCTGCCTTTGTTCTGCTCAATTCTGTTCATTAAAACGTTCGCGTTGAAAGTCTGGAGTTTGTACCCAGACGTTTTATGCTCCCACATTATAATGGCGTACGGTCCTGAAACCTGATTTCTCACTGTGAGTCGGATCGAAAAAATTGGACTCGCTTAGTGATGTGTAAAGGATTGCTGACTCAGCTAAGGCAACGAACACCAGGGTAAATCTTTCCTGCAAACGCAGCGTAGCAAAATTTGACATTGTTAAGTATTAGGAGTATGGATGACATGGAACTACTCAGCAGGCGGCTGAGCCGGGAAAAAAATGCCCGAAAGCGGGCTGAAGTAATTTTAGAAAAAAAAGCGAAAGAACTCGTCAAGGTCAACGAGCAACTCAAGCACCTGAATGAGCACCTGGAACAACAGATTCAGGACAAACTGACTGAACTCCAACAGAGTGAACAGCGGTATCGTCAGCTTATCGAGTCAGTACAGGATATTATCTTCAAAACCTCTCCCGACGGTCATTTTTCGTACGTGAGTCCTGCTGTCGTACAGTTGATTGGCTATACCGAACAGGAGATTGTTGGTATGCATTTTCTCCAGATTATTCAGCCTGGACATCGTCAGCGGCTGCTCGATTTTTACCAGACCATGGTAGAAAAAGGGCAGCATAGTACGTACACGGAGTTTCCAGTTGTGGCTAAAGATGGTCACATCGTATGGATTGGGCAAACCGCCCGCCTGATCCAATCGGAAGACGAAGCCATCGAACTGGTTGCGGTTGCCAGGGATGTATCGGCATCTAAAATAGCCGAAAAAGTACTCGAAACCACCCAGCTTCGATTAACGACGCTGATTACTAACTTACCATCGGGGGTAATGGTCGAAAATCAGCATAGACATGTGATTCTGGTCAATCAGCTGTTCTGCAACCTCTTTGATCTGCCTGTTAGCCCCGATGAACTCGTTGGCTTTGATTGTTCGACAGCGGCTTGGTCAGTGAAGCAATTGATGGAAAAGCCCGATGAGTTTGTTACGCGGATCGATGAATTATTAGCGAACCGCGAGGCATTTATTGGGGAGGTAATTCATATGGCTAATGGCCATATTCTGGAACGCGACTACATTCCTATTTTTTTGGATGAG
Organism: Spirosoma sp.; assembly: GCA_028288385.1. Taxonomy (GTDB): domain Bacteria; phylum Bacteroidota; class Bacteroidia; order Cytophagales; family Spirosomataceae; genus Spirosoma. Next base: position 3,749 of record JAQBNX010000440.1, on the reverse strand, counting down.
CAGTACATGGGTCACCTCTGGCGCTACACGGATGTGACGGCGAATTTTCGTGACCGGGAGCAAATTCGCCGAAGCGAGGAAAAGTACCGGGGTATCATGAATAATATGGAATTAGGGCTGTTGGAGGTCGACAACGACCAAAAGATTCTGCGGGCCTATGAGCGTTGCTGCAACATGCTGGGCTATACAGAAGAGGAACTGATTGGCCAGAATGCAGCTGATCTGCTGGTGCCCCCCGAATTTCGGTTTGTGAACAGGCAACAGGAGCAACAGCGAAAACTGGGCAATGCCAGCTCTTATGAACTTCAGTTAATTCGTAAAGATGGTAGCCGAATCTGGGTGCTGGTCAGTGGCGTACCCATCTTTGATGAGCATGGTGTGCTGGTGGGATCGATTGGTATTCACTACGACCTGAGTCAGCAGAAAGTACTTGAACAGGAACTGGCCAAGGCCAAGGAAATTGCGGAAGACTCCAGCCAGGCCGAAAAACAGTTTTTGGCCAATATGAGCCATGAGATTCGTACGCCCCTCAACGCCATCATTGGCATGTCGCACCTGCTATTCGATACGCAGCCCACCCAACAGCAACGTGAGTACATCGATATATTGAAAACATCGGCTGATTTTCTGCATTCCCTGATCTCCGATTTGCTCGATATGACCAAGATAGAAGCGGGCCGAATTGAGGTTCATGCCCGCCCCTTCGATTTAGTCGGCTTGTTGCGGGCTACCCAAAAAGTGTTTGAAATGAAGCTGGAAGGCCGGCCCGTTGAGATTGATGTAATGCTGGATGCCCGCATTACGGGCGATTACATCGGCGACGACCTCATGCTGAACCAGATACTAATGAATTTAGTGGGGAATGCTGAGAAGTTCACCGAAAAAGGCCTTATTCAGATCACGGCCAAACTTAAACAGGATGGAGAAACAGACTGCTGGATCGAGTTCACCGTTGCCGATACGGGCATTGGCATTCCGGATGAAAAGCTCCATCTGGTGTTTCAAAAGTTCAAGCAGGTAAATCCTCAGGGGCATAAGCACAAAGGCACCGGACTGGGCCTGGCCATCACAAAAGAACTAGTTGATATTCAGGGTGGAAAAATTAAGGTAGAAAGCCGGATCGGGCAGGGGAGCGTGTTCACGTTTACGCTGCCATTTGCTAAATCAAAGACAAACCCGGAATCCACCGGGGTAGCTAAAGCTCACCAGGATGTAGATCATGCAGTGATGATGCGCCATATACTCGTGGTAGAGGATAATGTGATGAACCTTAAGTATATCGGTGAGCTATTAAAAAAGTGGAACATTCCGTACACGGTGGCAACAGACGGTAAAATGGCTGTTGAAGAAGCCAAAAAACAGCTGTTCGATTTGATTCTGATGGATATTCAGATGCCCCTGATGGATGGTTATGAAGCCACAGTTGCCATCAGGAACACCCACAATCCGAACCAACAAGTTCCTATCATTGCGCTTACCGCGTCGGCCATGCTCGACCACAAATACATTGCCATTGAAGCAGGTATGAACGGCTTCCTGACCAAGCCGTTCGATCCTGGCCAACTCATGGCCATTTTGAAGCGCTACGCTCCTGTCATAACAGAGACTGACAAATCGCTCGACTATGATCGATTAAACGAACTATACGGCCTGGACACTGCCTATTCGCTGGAGATGTTCGATATGTTTTTAACAGACATAGTCCCCGAGTTCGCACAACTGCCCCTTTTGTGCCAGCAAGCAAATTGGCCCGCTCTTGCTCAGCTAACCCATAAACTAAAGCCTACTCTGGGTATGGTGGGATTGTCGTGGCTCGAAGAGAAAATGGACACAATGGAAAAGAAATCATTAAATAATCCTGATAAAGATATAATAGAAAAATATTGTAACGATATTGTTACTGGTATTAATAAAATGTTACCTATTTTGCAGAAAGAAATCCATAAGTTATCTTATTATTAACCAATGGGCCTCACCTGTATTATTGTCGAAGATGAGTTAATGTCGCGCAGGTCGCTGGAGCGGTTGTGCCAACAACACAGTTCGCTGGAGTTGCTCGATACGTTTGATAATGCCAGTGGCGCTTTGAATTTCATGGGTGCACATTCGGTCGACCTGATCTGGCTCGACGTTGAAATGCCTGGTTTGTCGGGCCTGCAGTTGCTGGAGAAGCTGCCTACTATGCCCTACGTCGTACTGACAACCAGTAAAACCGAGTACGCTTACGATGCTTTTCAGTACCAGGTGACCGACTACCTGAAGAAACCGATCACGTTACCCCGATTTAATATTGCCGTCGAGAAGGTTCTGGAACTGAAAAACCGGGCAAAAATGGGTTCATCTGCCGAACGGAATGAAATATATATCAAAACAGACGGACGTTACATACGGTTGCCTTTCAATACAATTTCATATATCGAAAACATTGGTGATTATGTGAAAATCTATACCACTACCCAAACCTATATTGTTTATTCAACAATGAAGTACCTCGAAGAAAAGTTAGGGTCTCAATTTCTGCGGGTACACCGGTCGTATATTGTTCATCTCGACAAAATCGTCGACATTGAAGAGAACACATTGGTTATCAATAAAAAAGTGATTCCCATCAGCCGGGCCAACAAGCCGGAGCTAATGAACCGGCTAAATCTGTTATGACCCACCACCCCTGCCTTCATAGACCCGGTGCCTGGCCCGTCATTAGGACGATTACCGTTTAACAATTTTAACCGTACGTTTTTTGTCGCCAGCCACGAGCGTCATTACGTTCATACCCGCTGCCAGATTCAGGTTGGGTTAGGCAAACGCAGCCAGGCCGCCTGCTTCATACTGCCTGCGCCAGAGAATACGGCCGGTGAGGTCGGTGAGGGTAGCGTCGAGGGGTACGTTGGTCGCTACCTCGCCCCAGAGGACGGAGAGCGGCTCGGTCTCACTGAATGGGTTTGGATACACCATTAATTCGCCCAGGTCCTGGGCAAGGAGCGATGCCCGCTCAAAATTCGGAATGCCATAGCCTAACTGGTCGTCGGGATGGCTAAACTGGCTGCCCGACTGGCGGAGGGCTGTGGTAAGCTGAGCGGCAGTAAGCCGGGGGTGCGCCTGCCAGAATCCAGCTGCCAGCCCAGCAACCAGGGGCGTAGCGAAGGACGTACCATTGGCCATTAGTATCTGGCCCCCGGGACTACCCACTACCGTACCCAGACCACGGGCGGCCAGGTCGGGTTTAACGCGTCCGTCGGCCGAAGGGCCAAATGAACTGAAAGCCGCCCGCTGCCCCGCCTGATTGACGGCGCCAATCGCCAGCACCGACCCGGCATCAGCTGGGGCCGACAGATAATGCCATGCGTCGCTTCCTTCATTACCAGCCGCCACCACTACCACCATACCCGCTTCGGTTGCCAGTTGAGCCGCGCGGGTCGAGAGGGCTGTTTTCCCATTCAGATCCGAATAGGAGTAGCTGGTCGTTACGTCGTCGAACTGGGTGTAGCCGAGCGATGAACTAAGCACATCGACCCCCGCGCTGTCGGCATATTCAGCCCCAAACAACCAGTTGGCTTCTTCCACACGACTTTCGCTGCCGGCGTCTTCGGTGCGGAGCAACACGAACCGCGCTTTGAAGGCGGTGCCATACAGTTGATTGTCGGCGGTAGCAGCAATGGCCGACAGGCACGACAGTCCGTGCGAATCGTCTTCATACACGCCTGTTTCCCTGTTCACGAAGTCATACGTAGCCAGCACCCGGTGTTCGT
>JAQBNX010000179.1 GCA_028288385.1 Spirosoma sp. | reverse complement strand
GCTATTTATTTGGAAGAACTGCTAACAACGTTACTAGACTTAGCCGGAACCCTTGCCTTTGCAATCAGTGGGATAAAGTTGGCGGGCGGTAAACAGGTTGACTGGTTTGGTGCTTATCTAATTGGCTTAACAACCGCCATTGGCGGTGGAACAGTTAGAGACCTGTTACTGAATGTAACACCGTTTTGGATGCTGGATAGTAAATATTTTTTGACAACGGGAGTTGCTCTGCTCGCTACGTTGCTTTTTAACGATAAATTATTCAAATGGCAGAATACCTTATTCCTGTTTGATGCCATTGGATTGGGATTGTTTACAATCGTTGGCATTAATAAAAGCATCGAAGCGCACCTGCCCTTTTGGGTTTGTATTGTAATGGGTACGATTACGGGATCAATAGGTGGTGTATTCAGAGATGTATTGTTAAATGAAGTGCCCCTATTGCTACGAAAAGACATTTATGCGCTGGCCTGTGTGGCAGGTGGAGTTGTCTATTTTGCCTGTATCTATTTGGGTATTTCACCGAGTGTAACCGAGCTTATTGCTGCGTCGATAGTAATAATAGTCAGGATAATTGCGGTCAAATTTCATATCCATTTACCCGTAATCAATACAGGTAAAGCTAATTACGGTGACACTGGCGAGGACAAAGCCTAACGGACGCTGGCAAACGATTTCAGTTTTGCTCTCTTGTGGCCACCTTACCCAATATAGCTCCCCAACAAAAGAGCACCCGGCCAACAGCCTAAAATCCGAATTAATTCAGAAAGGACAGCCTGATTGGTTTATGGTTGGCAAAGGGATGCCCGCTACGTGCTTATGCCCTGATTATTACTTTTTGACCCTTTTGGGTGATTCCGCTCGTTACGTTGTTTGATGATACGTATCGTCTGACTGGAGTTAAGGCAATTCCTTGATGGCAAGATGGCGGAATTTAATGGCCGCATCTGGTCGCCAACTGGTCAATGGCATGCCACTACCCGCAGACGCCGAATACAAGGCTGTCCAATGGCACTGCAACCCAATCATACCTTCGGTTGCCTCAGCAATAAAGTCATTTTTGGGTTCCTGCACATCCCACATCTGTTGTCCATTGATCCATAACGTCAGGTGAGGAATCTCACCCTCCATGCGCACAAGAAACGAATTCCAATCTCCTGCTCGCCAGACCTTTTCCCGATCAACAGCCTTAGCTCCTTTGCTGGGACTTATTCGTTCGCCTAATAAGTCGCCCGTATTACCTGGCAAGACTAATTCAATCTGGTAGGCGGAGCCGCCTTCATTGGACCGTAAAAACAAGCCGCTATTGCAGAAAGAGTCGAGCTTAACTTCTGCGTAAAACTCAAATGATTTATAGTGCTTATCGGTCAGCAAGAGTCCGCCCTGACCATAGGGTTTCTCTTTACCAACAATGACACCGTCTTCTACTGTGAAGCTGGGGGTTGTTCCCTGATGAGTGGTTCGGCTGATGTGCCAGCCTTTGAGGTCTTTTCCATTGAAAATTGGTTTAAACCCCTCGGGAATTTTGCCCACCTGGCCTTTAGCTAAATTGCTTAAGAGCATTACTACCAGCAGGAAGGCTATTTTATAAATTTGCATGATTCAACCGTTTATCAAAATCTACGGTACTACGTTTCCTAATCTATTTGACTTCCATCAAGAGCCGGAACCCCACGTCGTACTTACTCCCCGGCCCACCGGCATGGGTCAGGTAGGTGGCATTTTTCACATCGCCATAAAAGGGAGCTCCTTTCAAAACATGTTCCTTGCCCGATTTAGGCGGGGTAGGATCGGCAAAGATCTTTTCATTATACCAATCCTGCACCCATTCCCAGACATTTCCCAACGTATCGTATAACCCCCAGGCATTCGGCTTTTTGGTGCCCACTGCACTGGTCGTTTGAGTGGCAATGACCGCACTGGCCCGGATATCATTCCAGGAAATATCATCCTGAGCACCAGCACGAGCCGCATATTCCCACTCAAATTCGGTGGGTAACCGGTACGTGTGTGCTTTATCAAGTGCATTCAATTTTTTAACAAAAGCCTGAGCGTCCCGCCAGGTAATGCTTTCAACAGGGTGCCTGTCGGCATCATCCTTAACTTTGCTTCCCTGAAAGGTAGATGGATTGGAACCCATTACTTTTTTCCACTGCTCCTGCGTAACTTCAAATTTGCCGATGTAATAAGGATTAGGAAGGGTTACCGTAAAGCCAGGCATGGCATCTTTTTGGGCCAGTTTTTCGGCCAGTTGATAGTCTGCTTCCGGCAGACGTACAGGTGCCGGCTGGGGCGCGGGGGCTACACCAGCCTGTGCACCGGGAGGTGGTCCACCAAAACTACCCATACCACCCCGGTTAACCGTTGGCTGAAATTTACCCACCAGCATGCTACCAGGTTTGATTAAAATGAATTCGATCCCCTGTGGACTTGTATAAGTTGGTTCCTGCGCATACAGGCTGATTCCCCAAAATACGCCCGCCAAAACAAGGCTGATTCGCTTTATTGTCATAGGCCAATTTCATTACCAGGTTTTCGAGTCTGTTTACCTGAAACCGTCGTAATAGGCCAGGGCGTTAACTAACTCAGCAATGGTAAGTTTATTTTTAGAAAGTGAGTCGGGAAGTCTGGTTGATGGAACGTTTAAAACGCCCAGGAGTGATTTCCGGGATAACTTAACAGGCTTAAGAGACGCATTATCCTGTTGTATGTAAAAGCTTATCTGTCGACGGTACGTACCATCGAACGACTCCTCCAGCACATAGGGTTCATTGCTAACAGGCCGTAACGTACATTTATACTGGGCCAGTAGGCGTGTTTTGCCAGCATACAGCACCCGGTAATAGCTGCGGTCGGCTTTTTTGTTGAGCCGGCTAACGAAATGCATGTCATTGATGGTAAAAGCCTCTGGCGAAACCACATGCGGAACCGAATCACCGGGAAACTGGCAAAAGACCTGGTTGGTCAGCAAATTATAGGCAAGGCCGCAGGAGATATAGTTTGGGGCACCCGCTTCCTTTATGCTGCCTTGTTGCCAAACGGGATAGGTAATGTATTCGCTGCCTAGATAAACCGTTCGGGAAAGGCCCTGTTGCCGATCCGTTCGGTTGATAAGCAATCCGTTGGGTTCTGTATAGGTTTGACAAACCGTAATGACCCTGTGCTGCTCGTCCAGCGAAACCACGCACTGCCCGTAACTACCCACAAGTGGTGGCATAGCCAGCAATACGACAAGCAGACGCAAACGATTCATCCCAAGGGCCAGTAACTTTCTGTACTTGTAAACCAAAAATTGGCTGCTTTACACCCACTCGAAAAAGGTATGAAGCAGCCAATTTTCAACCATTGACATTATAGGCAATTAAGCTAGGGCATTCCGGCAGAACTCCACACATTTCTTTACTTCGGCTACGGATGTTGAGCCTTGTGGTACTTGATACTCCAACTCCACCGTGGCGGGGAAACTGTACTTCTGCTCGCGCATTAGCTTCAGTACCGGAAGTAACGGCGTGTCGCCCTTGCCCCATACCAGATTCCCCTTCCCATGATCAGGCGTTTGGCGGTCTTTGATGTGCATACTCGAAATACGGTCGTGTTTCTGTTTGAGGAACACCAACGGATCAGGATTACCAGCGGCAACGTAATGACCCAGGTCGAAGTTGATCGCATTACCCGGTGACTGAGCCAGGGCCGTGTCCCAGAAGGTCGGAGTTTGCTGTTCATGGCCATGATAACCCACGCGCAATCCTTGCTTATGAGCCATCGTGCCTAATTTAAGCGTGTGGGCATCGTTACCCGGATGCTCCACCGTAACCTGATT
>JAQBNX010000170.1 GCA_028288385.1 Spirosoma sp. | reverse complement strand
ATTTCGCAGGTTAACCGCTACGTATACGAACAGGTAGAAACGGTGTTTCTGATTACATCACCCCAACTGGCGCCCATTAGTTCGAGCATTATCCGCGATCTGCACCGCTACGGGCAGCACGTCGATGAGTTTCTGCCGTATAAATTGTAAAAAACAGGCGTACCACACGGTTTCCGTACATAATGAATGGTAGCGGACTGGCCGGCAAACGGATATAGTGTTTATGATTTACGCACTGCTTCGCTGACCGAATCAATGACGTACCGAACAGAACTAAATGAGTTCGTGAGGGCCAACTGAGTTTCCCGTCGGTCGAGCCAGGCTAACTTTTCGATATCTTCATCTTCCTGCGGGGCCATGCGGCTATCGTCGAGCACGTCCATCCGATACCATTTGGTGCGTTTGAGAATGGGGCTGCCATTGAGCGAGTAGGTGTGCCAGGTTGTGCAGATGCGCTCACCAACTGATACGCGCACGCCGGTTTCTTCTGCTACTTCGCGGGCGGCCGCCTTTCGCGACGATTCGCCATCGTCCAGTTTACCCTTGGGCAAATCCCATACACCCCGACGAAACATGAGGAGTTGTCTGTCTCCCCGGGTCACCACCCCCCCGGCGGCTTTAATAATCTTGAACGGTTTTTTGATGGCCGCTTCGCAGTCGGCTTTCACGAGGCACCCCAGCGTTACCGACAGCAGGCGGGTAGCGTCGGCTTTTTGAAAGAGAGTCAATAGTTTATCCACCGTTGCCGGTGTAGCATTCAGCACCAGCAAGTGGCCGTGTAAAGCGTCGGCTTTTAGTACGTCCAGCCGGGCATCCACAATCTGGTCGTAGTCCGTGAAGGCTTTGCGTTCCGGCGAATCGAATGGCGATGAACTAATCGACTGGGAAGCACTTTTGAGGCTTATGAGCCGAATCGGGCGGTCATGAATAAAAACAATCATCAGAGCAATAGCGGTTCAGGCTGTAAAAGTAGCAAAACCCCCGGTCTGTCACCAGGTTGAACTGGTTGTAAACGAATACAGTTTCTTTATTTTTGCACCAATCCAATTACCTCCCTTTGTGGAAATCCTGCTTATTTTAGTGCTTACGATTATGAATGGTTTATTCTCCATGTCAGAAATCGCCCTTGTTTCTTCCCGTCGATCAAAGCTGGAGACTGCCGCCAAAAATGGCGACCACCAGGCGCAGGTTGCCCTGGATCTATCTAACTCTCCCAACCGCTTTCTGTCGACGGTCCAGATCGGTATCACACTAATCGGCATTTTGCTTGGTATATTTTCGGGCGATACGTTAACCACCGACGTTCAGCAACTGGTGGCGCAGGTTGAGTTCATGAGGCCTTATGCGCACTCAGTAGCGGTAGTTTTAGTGCTGCTGTTTCTGACGTTTATGTCCCTGGTTTTTGGGGAGCTGGTGCCCAAACGCATTGGGCTATCCAATCCCGAAGGCATTGCCAAAACAATGGCCGCGCCCATGATTTTGCTATCCCGTGTTACGTCGCCTTTCATTGCCCTGCTCACGTTTTCAAGTGATTTGCTCCTGAAACTGCTGCGTATCAAACCCAATGAAAATGCCGTAACGGAGGATGAAATAAAGAGCCTGATTCAGGAGGGAACAACGGGTGGGGCCATTGAAGAAATTGAGCAGGAGATTGTTCAGAACGTGTTTCAGTTGGGCGACCGCAAGATTACATCGCTCATGACCAACCGGCAGGAGATCGTTTACCTTGATCTGGAAGATGAACTTGCCGAGAACCAGGCCAAAATTCTGGAACACCGGCATTCCGTATTTCCACTCTGCAACGGCGGGGTCGACGACGTAGTGGGTCTTATTTACACCAAAGACCTGCTGGGGGAGGATCTTCAAACGAAACTGCTGCGACTGGATGAGATGAAGCACGATGCGCTATTTGTGCCTGAAAATAACCGGGCCTACCAGGTACTGGAGCGATTCAGGGAGCGTAAACAGTATGTTGGTATGATTGTCGATGAGTATGGGGGTGTGCTGGGTATGGTAACGCTCAACGATATTTTGGACGTACTGGTAGGCGATATCAATGATGATGCCGGGTCAGATTACGAAATTCGTGCCCGCGAAGACGGTACGTACCTGATCGATGCTCAACTGCCGTTTGAAGATTTTCTGTCGTATTTCGCGATCAACATCTCAGCCCAGACCCGGCGCGATCTTACGGGTTTTGATACACTCGGTGGCTTTGCGCTGCACATTTTGAAGGACATTCCGCAGGCCGGCGAAACGTTCGTCTGGCACTCTTATCGTTTCGAAATTGTGGATATGGACAAAAGCCGAATCGATAAGATGCTGGTACACAAATTAGACGAAGAGTAAACGGGTTTCAAACAGCCGGGCCGCCTGATGGGTTACGTAATGTACACGAAATCAACGACGACCATGCGCTACTTCAGCCCCGATGTCAACAACCCGGCCGGTGGAGACCCCAGCCGCCCTTCTTCCATTACGGTGCCAACTGGTATGGAAAACGATCCCAGTGCGGATGAAGAAATTATTGACCAGCAGGCGGAAAATAGGGCAATAGAGGATGAGTACCCAAAACCCGTGAATGCCCCTAAAATAGCACCCGATAACCTGGCCGACTCAATTGCCTACGCACTCGACGGCAGTGGACCCGGTCCTACCAATGACCAGCCCAATGTAGAGGGTCACGACGTAATAACAACAGGAACAACCGGGGCGGGGCTACGCGCAAACGAAGAAGAAAACAAGTAATAAAGGGTTCCCCACTTTACGGGTGTACCGGAAAGCTAAACCACCTCCTTGTACTGCATGCGGTAGAGATTGGCATAGGTACCTTCACGCTGGAGCAATTCTTCGTGATTTCCCTGTTCAACGATACGTCCTTTGTCAACCACAATGATGTTGTTGGCTTTCTGAATGGTCGACAGCCGGTGTGCAATCACAATGGCCGTACGGCCTTTCATTAACTTGCTGATGGCGTTTTGGATCATCTCTTCTGTCTCGGTGTCCACCGAGGAGGTGGCTTCGTCGAGTACAATGATTTTGGGGTCCTGCACCATGGCCCGCACAAACGAAATCAACTGCCGCTGCCCAACCGAAAGCGTTGAACCGCGTTCCATCACGTTGTAGTCATAGCCGCCTGGCAGGCGTTCGATGAACTCGTGAACACCCACTAATTTGGCGGCTTCGATCATCTTTTCGCGGCTGATGCGTTTGTCGCCGAGCGTGATATTGTTTTCGATGGTGTCGGAGAACAGGAAGACATCCTGCAACACTACGCCGATGTTCCGGCGCAAATACCCAAGTTCGTAATCATGCACGTCTACGCCATCGACCTCAATATGGCCTTTGTTAATGTCGTAGAACCGGCTGAGAAGGTTGATGATAGACGATTTACCCGCGCCCGTTGCTCCTACAAAAGCTACCGTTTCTCCCTCGCCTACTTTAAACGAAATATCGCGGAGGACGTAGTCTTCATTGTTGTAGGCAAACCAGACCTGATCAAACGAGACCTCGCCCCGCAGAGTTGTCGGTTCGTAGTGACCTTCATTGGCCGTAAACTCATCGCTGTCCAATAGTTTCAGGATACGGTCAGTGCTGACGATGCCCATCTGGAGGGTGTTGAATCGGTCGGCCAGCATCCGAATTGGACGAAAGAAGAGGTTAATGAACATAACGAAAGCCGTGATGGTGCCGAACGTAACGTCGGAACTGATGACCTGCCGGGCGCCATACCAGACAACCAGACCTACCGCCACTGCCGAAATAATGTCGGCTACGGGATAGTAAATCGAATAATACCAGATTGACCGGATGTTGGCCCGGCGGTGCTCATCGTTAATAGTCCGAAATTTCTCTTCTTCAATTTTCTCGCTGCCAAATATCTGGACGATGTTCATGCCCGTGATGTGCTCCTGCACAAACGAGTTCAGGTTGGCAACCGCAGTACGTACTTCGTTAAACGACGTTTTGATTTTCTCCTTGAAAACATATGTACTGAACAGCATCAGCGGAATCGTCGACAGGCTGATGGCCGCCAGCCGCCAGTCGGTGTAAAACATGACGGCAATGATCAGAATCAACTGCAGGATGTCGCCCGCAATGGCGGCCATGCCTTCACTAAACACGTCAGCCAAGGTTTCGACGTCTGAAATGGAGCGCGTAACCAACCGCCCGATGGGTGTATTGTCAAAGAATTTTAACCGGAGCTGAAGGATCTTCCGGTACAACTGCACACGGATGTCACGAATAACGTATTGCCCCAGCCAACCTGACAGATACGTGTTGGAAAACTGCACAATTGCCTGTACAACCAGCACCCCAATCATCAGGATCAACATCAAAGTCAGACGCTGGTAATCACCTTCCGCAATGACGTTGTCGATGGTGTACCGAATGAGTAAGGGCGTAAGCGGAGCCAGACAAGCTGCCAGCATGATGATGCCAATGAGGGAATAAAACCGCATTTGATACGGCTTCAGAAAAGCATACAGCCGCCGAAGGATCGCTACGTCGAATATACGA
>JAQBNX010000728.1 GCA_028288385.1 Spirosoma sp. | reverse complement strand
TACATTACGTACCTGAACCCAAACGCCGACGGCCTCATCAGCGCCGACCAGCTACGTAACGCGCTCAAACCAGATACCGTGCTGGCAACGGTGATGGTGGCAAATAACGAGACTGGCGTTATCCAGCCCATTAACGAACTGGCGGCCGTGGCTCATGAGCGGGGCGTTTTGTTCCATACCGATGCCACGCAGGCTGTGGGCAAACTGCCGCTGTCCCTACGTAACAGTGCCATCAACCTGCTCAGTCTGTCGGGTCATAAACTCTACGCGCCCAAAGGCATTGGTGCGTTGATTGTCCGTAATAAAACCAACATCATAGCCCAACAGGACGGAGGTCGGCATGAACGGGGACGCCGGTCCGGAACGCTCAACGTACCGGGTATTGTCGCGCTGGGCAAGGCGGCCGAACTCGCCCGGCAACAGATGAACACCCAAATGCAGCACAGTTCGTTGCTACGCGATCAGCTTGAAACGGGCATTCTGAGTGCCGTACCCAACGCGTTTGTGAATGGGAGCCGAACCAGCCGCCTGCCCAATACAACCAACATTGCCTTTGCCGGGGTAGACGGCGAAACCCTGCTGGCAAGCCTGAACCAGATTGCCGTATCGAATGGGTCGGCCTGCAACGCGGCCTCCACTGCCCCCTCACACGTGCTGAAAGCACTCGGTTTGTCTGACGATCTGGCCTATAGTTCGGTACGGTTTAGCGTTGGACGTTTTACCACACCCAGCGAGGTAGAGACTGCTATTGACCATACCATTGCGGTTGTGAGTCAGTTACGCGGAGAGTAAATGGACCTGTAGTCAAATCGTCTAATTTTTTGTGGGATTGTTCATAGGCTTTTTCGGGATAAGTCCTAACTTACCGCGCTGAATTTACCCTCCTGTGTCCAATGCAACTAACCGGTACTCACCTTCTGAATGCCCCCGTCCCGACGGTCTGGGCCATGCTGATGGATACGGATACCCTGGCCCGCGTGGTGCCTGCCGTATCGAAACTCGAAAAAACAGGCGACAACGAATTTAAGGCAATTGCCGAGGTGAAAATGGGACCCGTTAACGGTTCATTTTCTGGTAGTCTAACCTTGAGCGATATACGGGAAAACGAAGGCTACACCTTGAACGTCAAGCAAAACAGCAAGATCGGCAACGCCGATGCCACAATCGCCATCCTGCTGAAACCCGTAGCAGATAATCAGACCGAAATCTCATTTGATGGTAACGCGCGGCTATCTGGCCTACTGGCTCGAACGGGGCAGCGTGTCATCTCGGGCGTCGCCACCACGCTGACAAAACAGTTCTTCAGCAATTTTGAGGAAGCCCTGGCGGGTAATTCGGTTTCGTCGGCTCAGGCCATTCCCGGCGAATAATCTCAAGCAAAATAGCATCCCCCTTACTATCTTATCCCCCTAACTTTTTTATGCATATACAACTGACAGTGAACGGGAAAGCCCGTAAATCGGAGGTAGAGGACCGCACCCTGCTGGTTTATTACCTCCGCGACCAGCTACGCCTGACGGGTGCACACGTCGGGTGCGATACGTCTTCGTGCGGAGCCTGCACGGTACACGTCGATGGGGCCGCCGTAAAGTCCTGCACCCTCCTGGCCGCTCAGGTCGACGGTTGCCACGTAACGACGATTGAGGGCCTGGCCGAGAGCAACGCAAAATTGCATCCACTACAGGAAGGCTTCAAAGAATGCCATGGGCTGCAGTGTGGGTTTTGCACGCCCGGCATGATCATGACCGCTGCCGACCTGCTCAAACACAATCCGCACCCCTCTGAGTCTGAAATACGCATTGCCCTGGAAGGAAACATGTGCCGTTGCACGGGCTACCATAACATTGTAAAAGCCATTCAATGGGCTGCTGACCATACGGCTGCGCCCCTGTTCGCCGACCAGCATTTGTGGACCAACGACCCCGTCTCGCACGTAGTAGTCGAAACTCATTAACCCAGCCACCATGAGCAATAAATTCATTGGACAGTCGGTAAAACGGCTGGAAGACAAACGGTTCATTACGGGTAAAGGACGCTATACGGACGATATTGTCCTGCCAGGCATGCTCCACGCTCATTTCGTGCGCAGTCCCTATGCCCACGCCCGTGTCGTCAGCGTCGATACGTCTGAAGCGACGGCCATGACGGGTGTCATGGCTGTTTATACGGGCGACGATGTAGCCGACCTCAATGGTGTACCCTGTGGCTGGCAGGTAAACTTCCGCAATGGCGAAACCATGCGCGAACCCAAGCACCCTATGCTGATTGCCACCGGCGACCGGACTAAACACGTAGGCGATCCTGTGGCGGTGGTGATTGCCGAAACCAAAGAGCTTGCTGTTGATGCCGCCGAACGGGTGCAGGTGGAGTGGGACGAACTGCCCGCCGTGGCCAGCCCCGCCGATGCCATGAAAGCCGACGCCCCCAAAGTGCACGATCAGTACGCCGACAACCGGGCCTTCGACTGGACCTTCGGCAACCCGATTGAGGAAGTAGATGCCGCCATTTCCAGTTCAGCCCACGTTACTACGCTGGAGTTTGTGAACCAGCGGGTGGT
>JAQBNX010000432.1 GCA_028288385.1 Spirosoma sp. | reverse complement strand
AGCCCTATCAGGACGTATCTGATAGGGCTTTTCTAATATATGTACAGTAAGTTATATTAGGCTTGCTTGGTTACCTGAATGTTCATGATCAGACGAACGTCATCACTCACGACTACACCACCTGCCTCGGTAACGGCGTCCCAGGTAAGGCCAAATTCTTTACGCTTCAACACGCCCGAAAGTTCGAAACCAGCTTTGGTCTGACCGTAGAAATCCTGCATCTGGCCGCCATATTCAACTTTGAGCGTTACGGGTTTGGTCACACCGTGCATGGTCAGGTTACCGGTCAAATCAAACGTGTCATCGCCGGTTTTTTTCATGCCGGTGGAAGTAAAAGTCAATTTTGGAAACTGCTCGGCATCGAAAAAATCACCCGATTTTAGGTGAGCATCGCGTTGCTCATTGCCGGTGCTAATGCTGTTGATGTCTGCTGAGAAACTGATTTTTGCGTCGGCAAAATCATCATCAGCCATCTCGACGGTACCTTCAAAATGGCCGAAAGAACCCGTTACGGTTGAAACCATCAAGTGTTTCACTTTGAACTGCACTTCCGAGTGCGTTGGGTCGATGGCCCAGGTAAGAGCTTTAGCAATTTGCGCTTCCATACTAATTCAGGGCGTTTATTTGTTTGTGCATTTAATGTATATACATATAATAAGTAGCGATTGTTCCCCATCCAATACTATATTTTTAAGTTTCACAAAAATAGTTTTTATATTAGTGGTAAAACTATTGATAATCAACTATTTAATGCTATTCTATTAAGCGTACCTACAGGCACCTTTATGACGCTTTTTTTGTTCTTTTTGTATACCAAAATCTCAAAAAATGCCCAACTGGTTCCTCGGAAAAATCCGCTATCAGCAACCCATTGACGACGCTACCGTCGGCACACGCAACGAAGAGTTTATCAAGCAGAAAACCGTTACGGAAGCTTATTTAGTCGATGCCGTTTCCTATACGGACGCCGAAGCCCGGCTTTATCAGGAAATAGCTGCCAATACACCTGAGTTTGAAATTACCGACATCTCGCGCATGAAACTAGCTGATGTATTTTTCAGCGAAGATGGGGGCGACATCTGGTTTAAAGTCAAGGCTATGTTCATTACCGACGACGAAAAAACCGGTAAGCAGAAGAAAACACCGAGTGTGATGCTGGTCAATGCCGAAACACCCAAACAGGCTTACGAACGGGTTGAGCAGAGTCTGAAAACTGCCCTCGATCCTTTTGAGATAACAGACGTCAACACCACGAAGATTCTGGATATTTTCCCCTTCAACCAGGACGAGCCGCGCAACCTGCGTCCGTTGAACGAAGTAGTCGAACGCGAAGCGGAAACTGTGTAAGAATTCTTTCATCCGATGACCCAATCAGTAATGGTACGGGTCATCGGATGAATAAAATTATCCGCTACTTGTATATAATTACCCGTATTTATCTTTAAATAGTTGCGTCGAATTTTTGCAATGCAGATATTTGGCCCATCATGAAACGCCCTCTGTTCCAGCTGTTCAACCTTCTGATGGCCTGCGTCGTGCTGCTGAGTAGCACGGGCTTTGGTCTGGTTGAGCATTCGTGCCAGATGCGCGGTAAGAAGAAGACGGTTGTCGTAGCGTTTAGCGACGTTAAACCGCAGAAAGGTTGCGCCACCACCGACCAGCCCATGCCGTCGGACCAGACAGTGGTCAAAAAGACCGAGTGTTGCCAGGATGAAGGCAGCTTTGAGAACGTGGACGCGCAATCGTCACTGAGCCAGCTAGTTGCCAAGTTTGTCAAGACAGCCACAGAAACGGTACTGGCAAGCGTTGCTATCATTGCAGCTTACCTCATTGAGTGGATTTTTGAGCAGGAATCCTCGGCACTCGCTAGGGTAGAATCACCCCCAGCGCTATCCGGGCGCGACATCCTGACCCTGGTTAGCAGCCTCCTCCTTTGATTTGTTGATTGAATTTACCGATGCCCGTGTCAATTGGATATGGGCTTGTTTGGTTATTCATCAACAAAGTTATGCGTTTTATTAATTTCCTGATACTGGTGCTTATTATGGCACCCTGGCTTGGCCGCCCCGTGCTGGCCCAATCCGATTCCATTCCACTAGGTAAACCCTTGGCAGACTCGTCCCTTTTGACGAGTCCGACAGCACCAGCAAAAAGTCTTATGGTTCGGGGCCGCGTTGCCGAAACGGTCAGTGGCCGGCAGGTTCCTCTCGTAGGCGCAACCGTGCTGTGGGCCGGTACGTCGGTTGGCACTGTAACAGATTCAGTCGGCCGTTTTCAACTCGCCACGCATTTGGACGCAGCCAGGCTGGTGGTCAGCTACGTAGGCTATGCGTCCGACACTCTGGTTATTGCCAACCCAGCAGCAGAGGTAACCGTCTTGCTACGTACCGACTCGCCTACTTCTTCTCGAAATTTGCAGGAGGTGACCGTATCCGGTGCTCCCGGACAAATCGACCGCCTTAACCCCATCCAGACCGAGTTAATAACCCAGCGGACGCTGGCTAAAGCAGCCTGCTGCAACCTTTCAGAAGGTTTCGAGACCAACGCTTCGGTGAGCGTATCTTATGCCGATGCGGTGACAGGTGCCCGGCAGATTCAGTTTCTGGGACTTGGTGGGCAATACGTTCAAACCAACATCGAGAACATCCCCACCGTCCGCGGTCTGGCTACTACGTTTGGGCTGAACTACATTCCCGGTACGTGGATCACAAGCATCGACGTGGGCAAGGGGGCGGGTTCGGTCGTGAATGGCTACGAGTCCATGAGTGGCCAGATGAATATCGAACTTCAAAAGCCCGATTCGCCCGATAAACTTTTCCTGAACGGCTATGCCAACAGTTTCGGACGAATTGAGGGCAATGTTAACTGGTCGAAACCGATGAGTAAAAAGTGGAGCGTGGGTGTGCTGGGTCATGCCAGTACGTTGCAGACCGAGATTGACCAGAATCATGACGGCTTCCGCGATTTACCGCTCTATACACAACTCAATGCCATCAATCGCTATAAGTATAGCAGCGAGCGGTTCATGGCGCAGTTTGGTGTGAAGGCGCTTTATGAAGACCGCGATGGGGGGCAGTTGTCCCGCCTGGGTCCGTCGCGGTACCAGTTTGGCAACACAACAAAGC
>JAQBNX010000145.1 GCA_028288385.1 Spirosoma sp. | reverse complement strand
CGGTCGTCCCCAGAAAGACGCTGTTTAAGCGCGTACTTCATAAACCTCAATTGCGCGGATTTGGTTCGACAAAAACATCAAATTGCGTTTAATGCCTGTGGCTCTAAAAGGCAAATTTATTCGTTTTTGGCCTTGCAAGGCCACTTTATCACTAGTGTTACGCTCTTACCTATATGAATCATACCCTCTGTGAAACCAACCGCTACCAATCTAATTGATACGTTTAAAGCGCACACGTCTATACTAATTACGTTCCGACAGTAGTGGCGGTGCCTAACCAACTCGGGATTTAAAAATGTATTTATTCCCCCTGTTTACTTTAGCGACGAAATCATGCAGGAAGTTAATTTCGGTTGCCGGAACGAGTACATGAAAACTACTGCCCAGTGTGATTTTTTCTAGATCGGGTGTTTAGCTTCCTTCAAACGGGCGGCTATCTAACAGCCCTCAATCAACGTCAGAATGAACACCTATTGCAGCCATGACACTACGTGTATAATCAGACGCACCGCTGCAATAGAGGGTTGTTTTTAGTGACTAAAATACATTTCTCATTTTTACCGCCTGTCGACAGCTACCGGTACGTACTCATCAGGCAGACGTAGAATCACAACGCGCCGTTACTTTTAGAACTACTGATTTACTATTTAGGGCATTATTCACCAAATTAAGAGGGGCATAAAGTTCACTTTTACGGCCTTGCAAGGAGACAATTGTCGTTGGCAGATTAGGTGTTTATTGCAGAGTAATAAACCAGTACGTGTTTACATAGCCTGATCATGGGGTCTGTGCAGAAAATGTACGATTAGTGTATATTTCAGCGCTTTAACTCTTGATACCATGCCAGACAACCAATTGCATCATGACTTATTATATACTGCCTTAACAACTGTATTTGGCGAGTTTGATGCCAGTCTATTTTCTCAGATTAAGCCTAAACTCCAATGGGTTGAAATTAGCGGGGGTGAAACGCTCTTTAAGCAGAATGATCCAGCCAACAGTATGTATATGGTAATTAGTGGTCGCCTGGAAGTTTTTTTAGCTGACCCTGATGGCCATTCTAAAAAAATAGGTGAAGTGATGCGGGGAGGGATTGTTGGAGAGATGAGCATTCTGACGGATCAGCCAATCTGGGCCACTGTTATCGCTTTGCGAGATAGCATACTGGTAAGAGTTTCTAAACAAATACTTGACTACATTATATCTGTTTCTCCGGGCGTGCTGAGGAGCATAACCAGACTGGTGATTGAACGGCTTAGGTATGCACAGGCACCAAAAAAGTTAGTTAAAAAAAAGGCAAATATTTGCCTGTTAGCCTTACACGAAACCATTGACTTGTTGGCCCTGAGCCAGAATCTGCAGCAGCTCATCCGTCATAAGGGCACTGTTTACCTGGCTTCCAGAGAGATCGTTGATAAGGTTTTCTCACAGCGCGATGAAACCCATACGAGCCAAACCGATGAAGAAGCCCATTGGCAACTATCCAATTGGCTCAATGAGCAGGAATCGAAGCATGATTTTCTCTTACTGATTGCCGACAAACCAACACCCGAAGGCCAATACAGCACCTGGACGAAGCGGTGTTTGCGTGCAGCCGATGAAATTCTGTTAATTGCCGATGCCCTACAATCTCCTGAATGGACTAAGCAGGAAAAACAAAACCAGCATGAACTCGGCCGAACAGAGACGTTGGTACTCCTTCACCCAATAGACACGGTTATACCGCATCATACTGCCCGGTGGTTGCAGAACCGTCCGCGGGTAAAAAACCACTACCATATTCGTTTGGGGCTTTCCCGCGATATGGAACGCCTGGCCCGCATACTGAGCGGAACGGCCAATGGATTGGTGCTGGCTGGTGGCGGAGCTAAAGGCTTTGCGCACCTGGGTGTGCTGAAAGCACTTCTGGAATTTCATATTCCGATCGATTTTGTGGGAGGAACCAGCGTAGGCGGGTTAATGGCAGGGATCATTTCTTTTGATCAGCCGGTAGACATGATCAACGGGTTCTTGAAAAAAGCTGCACTGCGGAACCCAACGGGTGATTACAACTGGATTCCCCTGATCTCGCTTGTTAGGGGAAAACGCATGGAGCAGTTGATTCAGGCTACGATTCAGGACTTCTTCGGGCATTTGGATACAGACGTGGAAGATAGCTGGCTAACTCTTTTTATGCTGTCGAGTAATTATACACAGGCTCGCGAAGAAATTCATACAAGAGGACCGCTTGTCAAATACCTGAAAGCAACTTCGGCTATACCGGGTGTGTTTCCGCCGGTTATCGACGGAGATGATTTACTGGTAGATGGTGGTGCTTTCAATAATTTCCCCGTTGACGTAATGAGCCGAATGCCCGTTGGCAAAGTGATTGGTGTAGACTTAAAAGTCGATAAAATTCATAAAATGGTTAAGGAAACAATGCCGAATTCGAATGAACTACTGCGCGATCGACTGCGACCTAAAAGACTCAGAAAGTATCATTTTCCTTCACTGATTTCCATCATGCACAATGCTACACTGCTTTCCAGTGCGGGTCGGCGAAAC
>JAQBNX010000144.1 GCA_028288385.1 Spirosoma sp. | reverse complement strand
CGTAGCTGGTCGGCGCTGATGAGGCCGTCGGCGTTTGGGTTCAGGTACGTACTGTAGGCGCCCATTCGTTCCAGATGCTCACACGTATCTAGTACGGCCTTATGCTCGGTCGTGACCGTAACGATATGATTGCCCCGGTGCCGGTTAGCCTCAAATGCGCCTTTAAGGGCTAAATTGATGGATTCGGTTGCTCCACTCGTGAACACCACCTCTTTGGCGTCGGCCCCAAGCAGCCCGGCTACCTGCACCCGCGCATCGTCCACGGCGGCTTCGGCCATGAGCCCATAGATGTGCGTGCGGGAAGCTGCGTTGCCAAAATGCTGATTAAAATACGGCAGCATTACGTTCAGCACCTCAGGATCGACGGGTGTTGTGGCGTTGTAATCGAGGTAAGCGGGATAGGTCATGCGTGTTCGTGAATGGGGGCATTGCGCAACCGCAGGGACATCCCCTCCCGACCCGACAGCACGGCCCGAACCTCGGCCACAATGGAGAGGGCAATCTCTTCGGGGGTGGCCGCGCCCACGTCCAGTCCTACGGGTGCGTGGATTCGGCTGGTTTCGCCCGTAAACAGCCCTTCGGCCGTTAGTTCATTAAAAATCTTTTCTGAGCGTTTGCGGGGTCCCAGCATCCCAATGAAGGGAGCTTCCGTGGCTAAAGCTTTGGGCAGATTATATTTATCAGTCTTGTAGTCATGCGCCATCAGGATCAAGGCCGTTTGGGCGTCGAACGTAATGCTGTTGAACTGGTCGGGCGGCACAATGGCGGTAGCTTCGGCAAACAGCGCCTGCGTCACCTTTTGCGGATTGGCCACCACCGTTGCCTGCCAGCCCAGTTCATTGATTAGCCTGACCAGCGGATATACATCGTACTGCTGTCCCATCAGCACCAGGTGCGGCACGGGCACCAGCACTTCCACAAACAGATCAAGTACCTGCCCATCGGTTAGTTCAACCGTGCAGGACCCGGATTTCTGGGTTGCCAGGTGCTGGCGAATCGTTTCGTCGAGTTGGTCGGCAGCTGCGGCATCGGCCAGCACATCTAGACTGTCGCGACTGGCATAGGCCAGCGTAGCCCCCAGCCCCAGTCCGCTACTGCCAGACGTAGTGCCGACGACTGTGAGGAGCACCTGGATTTGCCGGGGTTGGGCAACCGCATTTTTCAGGAGTTGTACGGGTTGGGGAGTACTAGCGTCAAGGGGCGTAATGAGGACGTCGATGATGCCGTTGCAACCCAGCCCGACGCCAATCTGATAGGCATCATCATCGGTGGTGTCATAGGTCACAAGGGTTGGTTTGGCCTGGGCAATAGCCAGCCGGGCGCGTTTGAGCGCGTCGCCTTCCAGACACCCTCCGCTGATTCCTCCCACCCAGCGGCCATTGTCGGCAATGAGCATCCGGGCGCCCGTTCGGCGATAGGAGGATCCTTCGACCCGCACCACCGTAGCCAGCGCAGCCCTTGTTTGTTGATGATCCAGCGCGTCGAATGCGTTAACGATGGCCTTTATTTCTTTCATGGTGCTGTAGATCGCAAACCTGACAGGGTCGCGGCTATGCTGACCCCGAAAATAACCTAAATAATGTGTAAAGAACTAAGTTTTTCCTGCTTTTATGCTAGTGCCAGGCAAGTTTTACAGAAGAATAGCGGTGCGGCTCAACGTCTGATTGAGGGCGACGAGCGAGTAGGTTAGCTACCGGTAGGATCTGCCTGGGCTGCTTTCACGGCTTCCTGTTAACTCGGTCATTCAGATTTGTAGCCTGGCATTTGGTAAACTAACGTGATCTGTTTTATCTTTGTGCCCAGAAAGAGAGATGGCAGAGTGGTCGATTGCGTCGGTCTTGAAAACCGAAGACTGTAACAGGTCCGGGGGTTCGAATCCCTCTCTCTCTGCAAAAACTGACCTGATGAAAAGCCCGACACCAACCTATGTCGGGCTTTTTTGTGTCTATTAAATTGATTCGTATTTATTCATACGAGTCAATTTAATAGAGCAGATAGCCTGCTAGCTATACTTCTTTAACATTTCATACTCCGATGGTTTGAGCGGGTTGAGATGCAGTAGTGCTTTTAAATCGGATCTAGTTTTTCAGAGGCCTTCATACTCAATTCGGTTGTCATAGCCAATAAAAAAGCTCTTCAGCAAGGTTACTTAAGAGCTTTTTGCACGGTAGGTCGGATTAGTTACATTTGAATTTATTCAACTCTAGAATCAAATGGCACAAAAAAGAAAGCTTCAGGTATTTATTTCATCGACCTATACGGACCTAATAGAAGAACGGCAGACTGCTATTGAAGCAATACTTACTTCTGGTCATATTCCAGCCGGTATGGAATCATTCGCGGGCCGGAATGAAGAGCATATGAACATTATCAAACAATGGATTGATGAATCTGATATTTTTTTACTATTACTAGGTGGGCGCTACGGAACTGTTGAAGAGAATAGTGGGAAAAGTTATACGCATTTGGAGTTTGACTATGCCAAAGAAAAAGGCAAAACTATATTTGCAGTTGTAGCAGATGATAGATTTATAGATCAAAAGGCTAGGGATAAAGGCCCAGATTCGGTGATGGAGCTTAAAAACCGTGAGAAGTATACATCATTTAAAGAAGCAATTACAGCTAAGTTCGTCAAGCCCTGGAACAGCAAGGAATCGCTACAGTTAGCAATCATCACTACACTTCATGTATTAGATCGTGATGAGAAACTAGTTGGCTGGATACCAGGTAGTGAAGCAACGAACCCAGTTATGGCAGAAGAATTTTTTAGGCTTAGCAAAGAGAACGCTGATCTAAGATTACAGTTGAGTCAATCACCAAAAGATAGCTCGACATATAATGGTTTGGATTTCACTGAGACGCATGTTTATCTTAACTCAGAATACTTAGATTCAAGCAAGTTTAAGCCATTATATTTTAGTGCTCTAAATTCAATAAATCAAATAAACGGCAATTCGGGAAAAGTTTCCCTCGTAAATTTTTTTAGTTTATGGTACGCTTTTAATTCCAGTCACAAAATAACTTACTATAATGATGTAATTAACGACCGTTACATTTATCACTTATTATCAAAGCTAATAGAAGTAGGTTTAATAAAAGAGATAATGGAGAGTTCAACCTGGGGAACTGTTCCTAACCCAGTTGGTACTGGTAGTTATACGATTACTGAAGCAGGTGTTAGATTCATATTAAGATTGAAAACAATCTACGATTCAAAGGAAATCCCAACTGTAGTTTCAAAACTTAAGCAGGGAACTGGAGATACTCATTTCGATCCATTCTATTAAAGAAAAACATTAAAGTTATATCATAATCTCAATACTACATGAAAATAAGCTTAGGAATGATTAGCGTTGGTGGCTCCTCTAATGTTGCTACAAAATGCCCTCATTGTGGCCATGATGGGACTTTTGAACTATTAGAAGATGCAGAGGACATTACAGCATATAATGTAAGTCCCATGGGATCAAAGGCGGAATTTTATTTAGGAATAAGAAAATGCCCAAATACTAGATGCAGAGGTCATTTATTCTTTATTATGAATGCTTACGATCAGATCGTTTTTACCTCACCAACTGTAAGCATTCCTTTCAATAAAGATAATATTCCGAGTAATGTGTTAAAAGCATTCGAGGAGGCTGTCAAATGTCATGCTTGCGACTGCTTTATCGCATCAGCAATCATGATCAGAAAAACGTTGGAGGAGTTATGCTTAGATAGAGGAGCCAATGGGGATAATTTATTTAAACGTCTGGAAATTTTAAAAAACAAAATAGTTCTTCCTGATGAATTACTCATTGCAATGAACGAGCTTCGTCTGGTGGGTAATGATGCGGCTCATCTTGTAGCCAGAACTTACGACGAAATAGGTAAAGAAGAAATCGAAATTTCCATTGAATTAACAAAAGAGATTTTAAAAGCTGTATATCAATATGAGAGTTTATTGCAAAAGATGAGAAATCTTAAAAGGAAGAACTCAACAACAGAATAGCTATTTAGCGTTCGCAAGGAGCTATTTATCTAACTACTAATCAAATAGCCCCGCACAACTGGAGTCCCTAACTACCTTCATTAGAATGCAAAACTTCGCCCAAGGAATTACAATTCTGTTTTAGACTGCAATAAAATCTCTATTGTTTATGGGTAATAACGATGTAATAAATAGCATTAATTAAAATAGCTTCTTCAAAAAATGCAATTGCTTGCTTACTTGCTTCAACCATTCTTGGGTGATAAGCTCATGTCCCGCAACAGTTGGATGCATGCCATCCCAAATCCAATAAATAGCCGGAGCAGGAGTAGCTGCCTGGTCAAAAACTTTTTGCAGCGGGACAAATACCGTTTGGCTTTCTTTTGAAAGGCGCTGAACAACTTCCTGCTTTTTCTCAATTTCGCCTTTCCAATAAGTCTAATTTTCTTTTACCCGACCAACGGGTGCAATGAACGGTTCACACACGATTATGGTCAATACAAGGAGTAATACTCCGAAACCCGCTAGCAACCCCACGTCGAAACAATTAATGAGTAAGTAAGTGCTTTTGAAAAGCAAACTAACACGACTAAAAGATTTTACGGCTCTATTAGGAACGGACGGGCAAATGCTCCAACCATCGGACACGTATCAAAAATTACGCAGATCGTCGATTGCCGAGACGCGGGAGAAGCTGCCCGAACAAGTGGATGAATTGGCAGTTTAGTAGCCTCCGTAGAACTTTCTAAGACCCCACTCGATCGTTGCCAGCGTCAGAACGACAAAGAACAGCCACCGCCAGTTGATAATCTCGTTCATTTCTTCGGTGCTCGTCAGTCGGGCGGGACGCGGGGCAGCCGTTAGGTTGCGCACGAGGTCGTCGATGCGGTTGGCGCTATAAAACTGGCCGCCCGTTTGTTGTGCCAACTGCCGCAGCAGGCCATGATCGGCGGTCGTGTTGAGCGCTTCGAGTTGCTGGTCGCGCACCACAAATTGTCCGGCCGACACCTCGGCCTTACCAGCCGTGCTCACCGTGGCCCGAAAGCGGTAAGCACCCTGTGGCAGGCGGCTGATCTCGAACCGGCTGTTAGCCGCTGTGGGTGTATAATTATAGGAGCGCGAGATGCCTTTTTCATCGCTGATGTCGAGCCGGACGGGTTTGTCGTATAATCGTTCGTAAATGTCATTGTAGAGTTCCGTCTCGAAAATAACTTTCTCGCCCGCTACAAACTCATTGCGAATTGGGTATACCCGGAGCTTACGCCGGTCTTCCTTGACCGAAATGAGTTGAATAACTTTTTGCATCAACTCATCCACCACCTCCTGTTTATCGGTCAGCGCATACTCTTCCAGACGCCACGCCCACAGGCCCTCGCCCGCCAGCACGGCCGTTTTGCGCGGTGCCGTTACGTTGATGGCCAGCAGCGGCTTGGTGGTGCGCACGCTGCCTACCTGCTGCCACAACACGACATCGCTGCCGGGCTGAACCCGAAAATCACCGTAAGGAACGCCCATAGGCGGCAGTTTGCTGAGGAGTTCCAGCTTTGCCGGGTCCAGATTCAGCTGCTTGAAATCAGGATTGAACACGCCCGTAACTTTATCACTCTGATTGGACTGGGTGCTGACCTGCATCACCGGATTGGTGGTATTGAAAGCCCCCATCGCAGACTGATTACCCAATACAAACAGCACGGGTGTATTTTTAGCCAGGTATTTCTTAATCAAGTCATTACCGATGCCGCTGTTGTCGGGCAGTTGGTGCAGAATAAGCAGGTCATACGCCTTGTCGGTAGCAGAAGTCCCCCCCGCTGCGGCAGGCTCGGCCGCACCCGGTTGCCCGCCCGTTAAAATGCGGACGTCCACCTCATAATTTTGGTTTTTCTCCAGCAGGTTACGCAGCGCCTTTACGTCCGGGTGGGGCGTCAGTGCAAGCAACAAAACTTTCTCCTTGCCGTCGATTACGTCCAAGTATACGTCCTGCCGGTTATTGCGGAGGCTGAATTCGCCCGGCTGCGGCAACACGTCCACTACGTAGTGCTGAACGCCCTTCTGCGTAGCGGTCGTCTGGAATGTGAGCTGGTTGAACGTATCGTTTTTACCGAATCGGAGCACTTGCCGGCCCAGTTCCTTCCCATTCTGCCGCAGCACCACCGTGGCACTTTGCCCCTGAAACCCGTTGCTGACGATTTCTGCCTGCACCGGAAACTGGTTGCCGAGGTAGGCAATCCGGTTGGCCACGATGCCTTTTAGCTGTATATCCCGTTTAGGTATCGTGTCACCCAGGCCAACCGTCTGCACGGCAAACGGATACTGACCAAACGTTGGCGATACGCCCTGGTTAAAAATTCCGTCCGATACCAGCACTACGTCCGTCAGGTTGCGTCCCTCATAGTCCGATCGAACGCCCGACAACAGGCCCGACAAATCGGTTGTGCGCTGGGTAAAGGGAATCTGGGTCAGGTCTGGGTCGCCCTCATTGGTGATGGTGTCGCCAAACGTACGTACCGATACGTCCAGACCTTTGGCAATCAGTTGCTGCCGAATGGCCTGCAAACCGGCCAGTGTTCGGTTGAGCGCCGGCCTTCCTGCTGCCGCTACGGACTCCGAATTGTCTACGGCCAAGACAACTTTGGGTTTCTCGGTCAGGGTTCGCAGGCTACGGATGAGCGGATTGAGCAAGAGAAAACACAACAAGCTCACCACCACGAATCGTAGGGCCGCCAACCCGTAGGTTGTTCGTTTGTCAAAGCTGCCCACTAATCCACCATTAGTGCCTGCCAGACCTGGACGGGTCAGGTAAGGCAGGGGCTGGTACATGGCCACGGCATAGACCGCTCCAACGAGCAGGCACGCTACTATCCACCAGGGTGAGTATTGAAAAATAACGTCAGAACGCATTCTTGAAAGTTAAATGATACCCAATGAATAGCTACTCAAAGAAGCAGGTTTATTGACCGGCTATCGTTACGTTAACATGCCCCCATCTACCTGCAGCACTTGCCCGGTGATGTAGCGGGAACGGTCAGAGGCCAGAAAAACGGCGCAGTCGGCCACCTCTTCGGGTTGCCCTCCCCGTTTCAGGGGAATTTGCTGCTTCCACTCTTCAACGGCTTTTTCGTTGATTTCGTCAGTCATTTCGGTTTCGATAAATCCCGGCGCAATGGCATTGGCGCGAATATTACGTGACCCAAGTTCGAGCGCAACCGACTTGGTAAACCCAATAATGCCCGCCTTGGAGGCCGCATAATTGGCCTGCCCGGCGTTACCCCGAATGCCTACCACCGACGTCAGATTAATGATGGAACCGGCTTTAGCTTTCATCATGGGTTTAATGACTGCTTTCGTCAAATTAAAGACCGACTTTAAGTTAACGGTAATGACGGTATCCCATTGCTCTTCCGTCATGCGCATCAGGAGGCCATCTTTAGTAATGCCGGCGTTATTCACCAGGACACCGACCTTGCCAAAATCGGCAATTACCTGATTAATAAGCTCTTCGGCAGCTTTGTAGTCTGAAGCATCTGAACGGTAGCCTTTTATTTGTCCACCAAATGCACCAAGTTCTTTCTCTAGGGTCTGCGCTTTCTCAACGCTCGACAGATAAGTAAATGCGACGGCCGCTCCCTCCTGGGCGAATTTTAGAGCCATTGCCCGACCAATTCCTCGCGAAGCGCCGGTAATCAACACGACTTTGTCCTTTAATAAATCCATTCGTACGGGTCAACGAATACGCCCAAACAAGCCTTGCCTCAACGGGTTAGCCTATTCGTCAATATCCTGGGTTCATTAACTTAAATTTTGATCAAAAATAGCGTTTTGGGGGCAAATGGCAAGGTAGCTTTTCGTCGTGTCGTGATCTGCACCAAACAGTATCACTACGTGCTGACCAGTAAAGTGTCTGTATGTTGACTGGCTACAACGTAGTGATGTTGGCTGGCTCGTCGGCTTTTCCCATGCGTGGCCATTAGTATTAGTTAACGTAAAAATTCATGAAAACTCCTTTTCTCAACAGGACAACAACCGGGCGCAGTTGCTTAACTTTCCGACCAATCACTACCGACCGACTAAACTCCTTTCTTATGATACGCTATTGGTTGCTCATTATTGGCTGGCTGTTCGCGACCAGCCTATACGCCCAGAAGATTCACTCACACAACGACTATGCCAAGCCCCGGCCGTTTAGAACTGCCTATGAGCAGCGCGCCGACTTCATAGAAGCCGATGTCTGGCTTCAGGATGGCAAACTGGTTGTCTCGCACGATAAACCGCAGGCGGGAGCACCCACGCTCGACTCACTCTACCTGAAACCGATTGTAAAACTGTTCACGCAGTATACCGATAAGGTGAGTCCGGATAGGGATTACACATTCAATCTGGTCGTCGACGTAAAAGACAATCCGGCCGACATACTACCGAAGCTCATTGCGCTGTTGCAGGAACACCTGGTCTGTTTTAACCGGTCGGCCAATGCCAAAGCGGTGCAGGTTATTATTAGCGGCAACCGGCCTAAAGTCAACACCTACCTTGATTATCCACTGCTTCAGTTCGACGGTCGGCCCAGCGAAGTGTATGATGAAGAAACGCTCAAACGCGTAGCGCTCATCAGCGATACCTTTCAGGGGTATTCCCGCTGGGACGGTACGGGCGAAATTCCCGATGCGGATAAGGATAAACTAAAACGCGTGATCAAAAGGGCTCACAGCGATAACAAACCCATTCGGTTCTGGGCCATTCCTGACACGCCCAACGCCTGGAAGCAGTTAAAAAAACTAGGTGTCGATATTATTAATACCGATAACGTAGTGGAGGCTACAACAGCCTTAAAGTGATTGTTTAACTGTCTGACCTGTGCCCTCTGTCAAAGGCTCATGTTATTACTAAATTATGACTACACAGTGACAAATTGTGTGTTGATACCGGAATTAAAAAAGACTTAAAATTTAGGAGTATGGGTTTGTCTGGTAGCCGCATGACCACATTTCACTAATTACGCATAAACTCCATCCTGCCTCAGCGAGTTATCCGGGCTGCGGTGTCAACTAATTTGTGGCACCCGGAACGCATGGAAAAGACGCCTAACCAAAACGAGCAGCAGCCGGTTGACCCACAGAAACAGGCAGCGGCAGCCAATCGGCCCATGAGCGGAGATCGGCCCGATCAGGGTCAGTTACCAACCAATGACCACTACGACCCACAAGGCAAACCAGACGCCGACAAACGCGTGTTTCCAGCTCCAGACAATATTGGCGCAAAACAGAAAAATCCCGTACTGGCTCAGCCACCCGAAGCGTTTACGGGACTAACGTTAGGTAAGCCCGCTACGGTAGCTGCTGGCGTAACGGCCGTCCTGAAGTCCAT
Organism: Spirosoma sp.; assembly: GCA_028288385.1. Classification (GTDB taxonomy): domain Bacteria; phylum Bacteroidota; class Bacteroidia; order Cytophagales; family Spirosomataceae; genus Spirosoma. Next base: position 1,167 of record JAQBNX010000144.1, on the reverse strand, counting down.
GGAATTTTCCTGGGGCGAGGCAGGTGTGGGCCGGGGTACGCATGCGTTGCTGAAACTAAACCAAAAGGATGGCTTCGACTGCTCATCCTGTGCCTGGCCCGACCCCGACGGCGATCGATCGGTGGCCGAGTTCTGCGAAAATGGGGCCAAAGCAACTGCCTCCGATGCCGATACGCGCCGGGCGGATCCTGATTTTTTTGCCAGGCACAGTGTGGTAGACCTGTCGCACATGACCGACCGCGACCTCAACGGGGCCGGTCGCCTGACGCACCCCCTGGTGTTGCGACCCGGTGCCACCCACTACTCGCCCATTTCGTGGCCCGATGCTTTCCAGATCGTTGCCGATGAGTTGAACGCCTTACCATCGGCTAACGAAGCCTTGTTTTATACGTCGGGGAAGGTGCCCAATGAGCCGGCGTTTCTGTATCAGTTATTTGTGCGTCAGTTTGGCACCAACAATCTGCCCGACTGCTCGAATATGTGCCACGAAAGCTCTGGCTCGGCCCTGAGCCCTACCCTTGGCTTAGGCAAAGGCTCTGTGACGCTCAACGACATCCACGAAGCAGAGGTTATCATTATTATGGGGCAGAATCCCGGCACCAACCACCCACGCATGCTGACGGCCCTGCAAATGGCCAAGCGCAATGGGGCTAAAATTATTGCCGTGAATCCGCTGCACGAAGCGGGCCTGAGCCACTTCAAGAACCCACAGGAATTTATGAATCCTATAAAAGCAGTGGGTGTGCTGATGGGCAACGGTACACCCATTGCCGATTTGTTTTTGCAGGTCAGGATTAACGGCGACATGGCTGTGCTAAGAGGCATCATGAAACACCTGCTGGCGGCCGATGAGCAGCGTCCCGGTACGGTGATTGACCACGCATTCATTGGGGAATATACTACCGGTTATTCTGATTTTCTGGAGACGATTCGCCAGACAAACTGGGCCGATATTGAGCAGATGAGCGGCTTAACCTGTGAACAACTCAAGGAAGCGGCTGACCTGATTGCTCCGAAGCAGAAGATCATTACGTGCTGGGCCATTGGCCTTACCCAGCAGAAGAATGGCGTCATGAGTATTCAGGAAATCGTAAACCTGCATCTGCTCAAAGGAGCCGTGGGTAAGCCCGGTGCCGGCACCTGCCCGGTGCGCGGTCACTCCAATGT
>JAQBNX010000784.1 GCA_028288385.1 Spirosoma sp. | reverse complement strand
CGAGATGCACTATCCGGTTTTCTGGCCGGCTTGGTATTCGCTTCCCTCACTGCACCCGATTGTGCGAAACTTGGCTCCCGCCATAGGTGCGACTGCGCTAGGCGGCATCCTCATCACTCGCATTCCGCCCGGCGGCGAAGTCAAACCGCACATCGACGGCGGCTGGCACGCGACCTTCTTCAACTTCAAGGCTTACATCTGCCTGCGCGGCAATCCTCTGTGCCTGAATTGGTGCGAGGACGAGCCTTTCAACGCGCGGGCGGGCGACGTGTTCGAGTTCTCGAACCTCAAGACGCATTCCGTGGTGAACGCCGGCAAGACCGACCGCATCACGGCCATCGTCTGCTTCCGCACCGAAAGCTGACCCATGACGCAATACCTCCAAGCCCCGGAGCAGCCCGTTGACGTGACGGTTGTTCTCGAAGATCGGCTGTACATGCGCCATGCCGTGTTCGCCGAAGGGACGCACATCCCGCAGCACAGCCACGACCAGTCGCATATCTCCTACGTCGCCACCGGTGCTGTGCGCTGCTGGAAAGACGGCGTGCTGCTCGGCGAGTTCGTCGCGCCCGCCTTCATCAAGATCGAGGCGCGGGCCAAGCATCTGTTCCTGGCCCTGCGGCCGGCCACAACCATCGTCTGCGTCCATGCCCTGGACGAGAACGGCGAGGTGCCGGTCCATGAGGAACACCACCTCGACATCGTGGGGGTCTAAGCCATGCCGTGGGGTGCTGTAGCCGGCGCGGTCGTCTCCGCGGGGATCGGTGCCGTCGCTAAGTCTGCGTCGGGTGACGCGGTATCTCAGGGCGCGGCGACGGCGAACGGGATTTCGCAGGCCGCGGTTGACGAGGCGCGCGGCCTCTACTCGCCATACATGGACACCGGCAAGAATGCCCTGTCCCTCTATGGCGATTTCACCGGCATGAACGGCCAGGGTGCGGCGGATGCCGCCATGTCCAAATTCCAGGCGTCGCCGGGCTTCCAGTATCAGCTCAAGGAAGGCTTGCGCGGGGTCGATGCCGGCGCGGCGGCGAAGGGGATGCTCAGATCCGGCGCCACCCTCAAGGCCGAACAGACCTTGGGCAACAACCTGGCGAGCCTGGACTTCGACAAGTACATGGGCCGGCTCAACACGCTGGCGCAGTTCGGCATGAACGGGACGAACGGCTTCTCGAACGTGATGACCGGGCAGGCCAACAACCAGCAGCAGACGGTGGCCAGCGAGGCGAGCAAGCAAGCCTCGATTTACGACTCCATGGGCAACCAGATCGGCAATGCGGCGAACACCATCGGCGGCGAATTGACCACGAACTACAAGAAAACCGGCAGCATTTGGGGCACCCCATCGAGCACCGGCGGCGGCGGCGGCGGCGGCGGCTCGGCCACCAACACGCTGTTCGACGATAGCATCGGCTACGGCGGCTACAGCCCGAGTTAAGGCGCACCTATGGCAAACTTCGATTTCACTCCGACGCCGGTTCCGCTCAACCCGCTGTTCACTGGCCTTGGGATCGACGAGGGCATCAACAAGGTCCGCGCGGGCGAGCTCTCCAACCAGTCGGCGCAGCAGGATCTGGTGGACCGCGCCACGATCCGCGCCCAGGCCGAAGGGCTCGCGTCTGGCGATCGGTCGGCCATCGCCCGGCTCGCGACGCTGCCGAAGGCCGGCGGAACGCTGTCCGTCCACGGCATGTCCGAATACGACACGGCGGCTCGCGAGATCCAGAACCAGAACGCGCTCCTGGGGCTAGCCGGCGGGCTAGCCGCGCGTGACCCGGCCACGATGGCTCGCGCGGCGCTCCTGGGCAAAAGCGGCGTGGCTGCGGTCAACGCGCTCGGCACCATGGACCACAACGCGGCCACGACGGCGCTCGCCCGGCTCAAGGCAGACCGCGAGCAAGTGTTCTGGGGCGACGAGGATGGAGCCGGGCCGGGTATCCCGCAGGGATTGGCTACGCCGCTCGGCGGGGCGGAAAGCGGCAACGACGACACCAGGGTCAATGGCGACGGCTACTCCGGGCGGTTTCAGTTCGGTGCGGCACGTCTCGCGAGCCCGGCCCTGGGCTTCTACAAGCCGGCTCCTGGGGAAAACCTCAAGACCAACGAGTGGCGCGGGACGTTCGACATTCCCGGCTTCCCTGAGATCAAGACCCACGAAGATTTCCTGCGTAGCCCGCGCGCCAAGGAAGCGCAGCGCGCGGTGTTCGGCGTGCATGTCCGCGACATCGACCAGACCATCGCCAACACGCCCGGCGCGGAAGGGCTCGACGTGAACGGCCTCCGGGCGGTCGCGCACCTGGGCGGCAGCGCCGGGATGCAGGAATTCGTCAGGACCGGCGGCAAGTATGACCCGCAGGACCGCAACGGGACGCATCTGAGCGACTACTATCGCCGGTTCGCTTCCGGCGGCACGCCGGCTCTGGTGCGCGCGTTCGGCGCTCCGCAGGAAGGTGGTGGCGCTCCTGCCGCGCCGGCCGCTGGCGGGGCTCCTGGCGGCATGGCCACGCCGGTTGCGGCCTCCGGGGGTGACGCGGGCATGGCCACGCCGGCGGCGGGTGCCGATAGCGCACCGGCCGGCCCTG
>JAQBNX010000109.1 GCA_028288385.1 Spirosoma sp. | reverse complement strand
GGTTTGAGCAGAACCTGGTGCTGATGTTTGTGGATGTAAGTGCCTTCAAACGGGCCCAGCTGTCCCAGCAGCGGCAGGCTGACTTTCTTAATGGACTGCTGCAAACATCTTCGAGCGGAATTATTGTTTATGAGGCCATCCGCAGTCAGGCGCCCGGGATGGACGAAGCTGCCGGTGAAATTGTCGACTTTAAGGTCGTTTTCTTTAATGCGGCTTATGAACGCATCTTTGGCCACTCGACAGAGCAGATCCGTAGCCAGACCTTCCGTCAGCGAATGGCCGATGACTCCTATGCCGGCTTATTCGAACTGTATCGTCAACTTATTCTGACGGGGAAACCAATACAGTATGAACGCCATTTTCCGCGGCAGAACAAATGGCTTAGTGTGGCGGGTACGCGGTTGCAGGATACCTTTCTGATCATTGTAGACGATATCAGTGAGCGAAAAGAAGCCGAGGTTACCCAGAAACTCCAGTCGGAACAACTGCAGCAGGTGAATCATGAACTGCTGCGCTCGAACGAAAAACTCCAGCAGTTTTCCTACGTAGCGAGCCATGACCTGCAGGAACCCCTCCGCAAAATCCGGCAATTTGGCGAAATGCTGTCCAACCAGTATGGCCCTGTGCTGGGCGACGACGGAATCAGTTTGCTGACCCGGATGCAGACGGCGGCCACCCGGATGTCTAACCTGATCCGGGACCTGCTCGAGTACTCACGACTGAGCAGCCAGACTCAGAACTTCAGCCCGGTAGGCCTGAACGAACTGGTTGCCGGGGTGCTCATGTCGCTCGAACTGGTCATAGCCGAGAAAGGCGCGGTGATCGAAGTAGGTGAGTTGGGCACCGTCTTGGGCGATGCCACCCAACTCATCCAGGTCATACAAAACCTCCTGACAAATGCCCTGAAGTTTACCCGGCCGGGTCAAAAACCCCATATTCAGATCAGCGGTTATGGGGTGGGTATTGCCGATCTGCCAGACACCTTCCGGCCAGTAGGCAGCCATCAGCAGTACTGGGCCATTCGGGTAAGCGATGATGGCATTGGCTTTCAGCCCAATCAGGCCGAGCGTATTTTTGGGGCGTTTGAGCGCATCCATGGCAATGGGCACTATGCCGGTTCGGGCATTGGGCTGGCCATTGTCAAACGGGTAGCCGAGAACCATGGAGGCTATATTATGGCCGAAAGCCAGCCAGAGCAGGGCGCCACCTTTACGCTGTATTTACCGGCATAGGCCGAGTTAAGGCATCCAGAACGGGGCCGGGTGAATTTAGCTTATTGAGTGTGTTGGGGTGCAGCAAGGCCATTCACAGCCATATCTTCGCTTATCTTCTCCTGCTGAAAAATGAAATTTCGGGTTTTTGCTGCCCGTTCGCGGGTTTCGAGGGCTTTTTGACTAAACTGATGCGCTGCGGCTTCGTTGCCACCTTCGGCAAACTGCCGGGCCGATTGCTCCAGCAGGATAACCGCTTCTTCGAGACTGCGAACGGCTTTCCAGAATGACTCCTCCACGGTGGTCGTTACGTCGGCCAGCAGGGTGCTGGCCGTGTAGGAATGTCCGGTGTGGCAGCGATACCGGATCAGTTTGCCTTCTTTGATACTCACCAAAGCACCGTTGCACTCGGGGCAGGTGAGGGGCGTCAGATCGCCCAGATTCAGGATACCCATCTCAAAGGCGTTTACCTGGGCGGCAATGTTTACTTCGGTTTCCATACGGTCCATATCAACATCCAGGTTAGAATGTTTATCGGGAACGGTCTCATTAATCAACTGACAGAGTAGGGGAGCCAGTTCGGTAATAGGCACCTGGTAATCCACATCAACGTGCTGCAAGACACTATCGGGCATATTGGGGTAAAGGGCATCGTCGGGTTTCTGAATAATCCCCACTCCACCGAGTCGCTTCACCGACCACATGCCCGAGGTGCCGTCGTCGAGCAGCCCGGTTAAGACAACCCCAATGACGCGGGAACCGTAGCTGTAGGCGGCAGAGCGAAACAGGGCGTCGATGGACGGACGAAACCGGTTTTCTTTCGGGCCTTTCTTCACAATCACCTGGTCATATTCAACGAGCAGGTGGTGGTCTGGCGGAGCCACATAGATATGTCCCGGCCGAATGGATTCTCCATCTTTTGGGTGGCTTGCTTTCAGCGAACCCGAATGATTCAGAATTTCGGGCAGGTAGCTGGGCGAATGGGGCGACACATGGAGCACGACAAAAATAGACGCGTTGAAATCGGACGGTAAAGCTGCTGCCAGCTCTTTAAGCGCCTGAACACCACCGGCCGATGCACCAATAACAACAATATCTCGTTTTGCCATGTTTTTATGTTAACTTCACAAGCTGTTGGTGTATTTTGTGTACAGCCATCAATTTGCTCCAGTTAATCTACCTACAATTAAACTGCTAAACTAACGGTTTATTCGTTAGTTTAAATTTCATTAAACCCAGATGGATAATATGTCCGTTAATCCATCAACCAGCCAGTTCCCTGGACAACTTATTCCCATTGTGGCAATTGGCGCATCGACCGGAGGATTGGAGGCCGTGTTGGAACTACTAGCCAGCCTGCCGCCAACAACTGGTCTGGCCTATGTATACATCCAGTCGGCAAATGGTCCTGGGGTCGATCGTTCAACATCAGCAGTTTCCTCATCAGAAAACGCCCCACTGGCACTACTCAGGCAGGCCACCACGATGCCGGTTGTGGAGGCCCAGGATCAGGTGACCATTGAGCCGAATCATGTTTATGTCATTTTATCTCCTTCCAATGGCGGCAAAATAGCACCGGATGCTGACCTGGAGGTGATTGACAATGTGCTGACGCTGGCCCCGCGCCGTCAGATTAGCGCGCTGGTGGGAGAAATGCCCATCGATCGATTCTTTCTGTCATTAGCCGACCGCCAGCGTAGTGGTGCCATCGCCGTATTGCTGTCGGGTACGGCTTCCGACGGTACACTGGGCATGCGGGCCATTCGGGCCTCCGGGGGTCTCACGTTTGCCCAGGACCAAACAGCCCGCTTTCAGAGCATGCCCCGCACAGCCATAATAGACGGCGTGGTAGACCGGGTGATGCCTCCGGGCGAAATTGCCCGTGAGTTGGAACAACTTAGCCAGCGGTTGGCCTATTTTCGCCTGGCCGCCGGTGCCAATTCGCCCGAAAAAACCGGTTACGATCTGGTTGACTTGCCCCAGAAGTACGTTAATAATGGGCAGGAGAACACGGACGTATTAGTTTCTTCGTCCTATGAGTCAGGCATGGAGGAAGCCCCCGAGCTAATGGATTCCATCATTCTCGGAGACGAGGCTAATGTGGCGGAAAAGGCTGAGCTGGTTATCGAAAAAGAGGATTTGCGTGAAATCATCCAGTTGCTGTGTAAGGCTACCGGTAATGATTTCACCCATTATAAAAAGACGACTATTCGCCGGCGAATTATCCGGCGGATGCTGCTCTTCCGGTTCAGAGAACTGAAGGACTACACCAGCTACCTTCGTCAGAATGCCAACGAAATCAAATTGCTCTACGAAGATTTACTGATCAACGTAACAACGTTTTTTCGGGATGCCGAAATAATGAACTATCTCCGGCAGGAGCTGCTGCCCCAGTTGGTTAAACATAAAGAACCATACGATTCGTTGCGTATCTGGGTGCCCGCCTGCT
>JAQBNX010000090.1 GCA_028288385.1 Spirosoma sp. | reverse complement strand
ACGGCGGCCCACTCCTGCCGGGCTATGTCGGCAAATTCACGAACCAGCTTCGGGTCGTGGGCGGCCGACAGACCTAGTTCGCCAGGCCAGGTCGAGAAGGTGGTTTTGCCGACGCTCAGGCCAATGGATGCATCTTTGGTAATGTGATTGCGGGGGTTGGAGGCAACAATGGCCGGGATACCCAGCCCATCACTTTCGCACAGCGCCTGTAGTTTGTTGGCCCATTCGGCTGTGGTGCGGGCACTTACATTAGCGCGCAGAATGAAGTGCCGCAGGTGAAATTGCTTAACCCCTTTGGTTGTGCCAACCGCATTCAAGATGGGTGTAGGCAAGGGCTTTCGGGTGAACATATTGGTCTCTGCCACCAAATCCTGTTCGTTGAAATCGCTGGTAATGGGGTCATTGCCTTTGGGTGCTTCAAATGACCAGTCGTTCTTTAGTCGGGTCGTGCTGATGAGCATGAAACCAACCTTCTCCTCCAGCGACATTTTACTGAGCAAATCCCGGCTCCGCTCAACTGATGATAAGCGCCAGTCTTCGTACTTATCAAGGGTTCCATTTTTGTTTAAATCCTTGAACTTCAGTTTGTCAACCGTTAATACCTGTGCCGACCGAACTCCCAGCACGGGCTGCGGCCTAGGTTGCGGACGCGACTGGCTCACTGCTGCTGGAAGGCGTAGGACGAGACCCGCCACCATCAGGGTGAGGATTTTTAGGACTAGCTGGCTCATTTTTGTTAATCGGTTTAGAATTTAGCAATCAGGATAAAACCTCACTAGCCCGTTTAGCCGCCATCCCTACGTAGTTTTCAGCAAGTAAGGTCGATGCGGCCCGGCTGGTTATCAATTGGTTGAAACGGGATTCCTGCAGGTGTTGGTCGAAGGAGCTTTTGTCCCGATTGTGGTGGAGCATCTCGGTCATGAAGTTGGAGAACTCCTGCACCCGCCAGACCCGGCGCATACAACAGGCCGTATAGTTATCTAAATCGGTGGTACTGCCGTCCTGATACCATCTCACCAGAGCGTCGAACAACTGACCCGTATCAGCTACCGCCATGTTGAGGCCTTTGGCTCCCGTTGGTGGAACGATGTGGGCCGAATCACCCGCTAGAAAAAGCCGCCCGTACTGCATCGGCTCACTCACGAAGCTTCGCATGGGCGTAATGGTTTTTTCCAGAACAGGGCCTTCCTGTAAAGTCCAGCCAGTTGTGCCTAATCGGATTTGAAGCTCAGCCCAGATGCGTTCGTCGGGCCAGTCTGCCAACGTATCCGTTACGTCGCATTGTACGTAAAGCCGGGATATTTCCGGCGACCGCATACTATGTAATGCAAAACCACGGTCGTGATAGGCATATATCAACTCGTGAGTAGAAGGCGGTACGTTGGCCAGAATGCCCAGCCAACTATATGGGTAAACTTTATCGTAAACAGTTGTTAATGATTCGGGTATAAACTGCCGTGAAATGCCGTGAAACCCATCGCAGCCTGCCAAAAAATCACACGTAAGAAAATGCTCTTCGCCATTGTGAGTGTATTGAATCATTGGCGTACTGCTCGTTATTGCTTTAATGGCTGTGGCCTGAGCCTCAAACAAAACAGGATTACCGGTCTCTACCCGAAGGCGAATGAGATCTTTGACTACCTCTGTCTGGGCGTAAATTGTTACGCAGGAACCGCCCGTCAACTCGGTTAAATTTATGCGGTGCCGCTGGCCGTTATAACTCAGGATAACGCCCTCGTGAACGAGACCTTCGCGGTCGAGCCGGTCAGCAGCGCCCGCTTGCCGGAGTCGGTCAACGGTGCCCTGTTCGAGCAGCCCGGCCCGCTGCCGACTTTCCACCCGCTCACGCGACCGGCTTTCCAGCACCACCGATTCGATTCCCTGCTGGTACAATAGCTGCGCCAGCAGTAGCCCTGCCGGCCCGGCTCCGATGATGCCAACCTGAGTATGATGGTTCATGGCTGTTGGTTTAGGATTTCGCTGGCTGCCTGAAAAGCGGCATTGGCCGCTGGCAACCCACAGTACAGCGCCGAATGCATGATAACCTCCTTAATTTCATCTACACTGACGCCGTTATTCAGAGCGGCCCGCACGTGCATTTTGAACTCGGCTTCGCGGTTCAGTGCAATCAGCATGCTAAGCGTTATCAGGCTTCTGGCATGACGGGAGAGACCGGGGCGTGTCCAGATTTCGCCCCAGGCGTAGCGGGTAATGAAGTGTTGAAAATCGGCATTGAAATCGGTAATCCCGGCGTTAGCCCTGTCGACGTGTGCACTCCCTAATACTTCACGCCGGACCGCCATACCCGTATCATACGTAATGTGCTCCGGTGTTGGTTTAATTAAAAAGGTGTTCAGTGCCTGAGCGAATGCATCCGCGGCTTCAACAGCCGACAGGTGCGCAGCCGGCAATTCACAGAGTCGGGCATTTGGTATTGCATTTTGTAAAAACGCTCCGTCGGCAACGGTCGTCACCGGGTCATGACTACCGGCGATGATAAGTGTTGGTGCGGTGATGCGATGGATCGCATTCCGAAAATCAACCTCCCGAATGGCCGCACAGCAGGCTACGTAGCCTTCGGGCGAATTTGCCCCAAACTGAGTTACCAATCGGTTCCTCCGTTCCGGGTTAGCCTGTCGAAAAGCGGGGGTCAGCCAACGGTCAATCACGGCTTCGGCAATGGCCGGCAGCCCTTGCTGACGAACCGTTTCAATCCGTTCATTCCAGGTAGTGGGAGTTCCAATTTTGGCGGCAGTATTGCACAGAACCAGTTTGTCTATACGCTCAGGATGATGAATAGCCAGCCACTGGCCAATCAAACCACCTAGCGATAGACCACAGAAGTAGATTGTTTGTATGTTCAGCGTATCAATTAACCCAATCACATCCCGACCCAGATCGTCTATACTAACAGATCCATCTGAAGCGGGTGTCTGGCCGTGGCCGCGCGTATCGTAGCGCAGGCAGCGGAAGGAGCCCGACAGCGCCGCGACCTGCGCGTCCCACATCGCCAGCGTGGTGCCGAGCGAATTCGAGAACACGACGACCGGCG
>JAQBNX010000053.1 GCA_028288385.1 Spirosoma sp. | reverse complement strand
CTCGACGGTGCCGGTAAAAATGCCACTTAGCCGCCAGGTCTCATTAAGTTCGCGCAGGTAATCTGAAAAATAGCCAAGGTCTTTCGAACGTACTTCACTGTCACGAAAATCGGCCCGCATGCTCACCCGGCGGTTGAAGTCGCCAAAGGCAGATGGGCGATCGTAAAAAAAAGTCAGTTCCCGACGGATAACGGAGTTGCCGATGTGTGCCGACAACTTCGCCAGTTCCATTTTGGTATTGCAATAAAGGAAGTCCGTATCCAGCTGCCGGATTTTCAACCGAGAATCCCGATCCACACCCGACAGTCCTTTTATATCGAGCGCAATGGTATCGCCCAAAACCAGCAGATTGCTCACATCGGCGTTGAGGTGCTGGAGGGTGAAGTGGTTATAATCGAAGCTACGGGAATCGTGCAGAAACGGCTCACGAGGGTCCTCGAGGGTATAAGACCCTTCGGCTAAAGTGACGCGGGCAATCGTGAACGGTACGTTCTGATTCGGCACGCTGGGTTTTGTGGGGTCAGACGTGAGCTCCTCAATGCGGGCAATGAACTCGTCGAGGTTCGTATCACCGGTCTTTGGGTTCTTGATCATCAGCACATTGGGCTGATAGAGCACTACTTCATCCAAATGCAGGTTATGGGCCGATGAATCGATCAGGTTTCGCAGGTTGTAGTTCGCATCGAGCCGGCCAACGGTGATCATGGGCCGTCCCTGCCGGTCACCGATCCGGATACCTTCGAGCGTCAGCGAATCAAACCATTTAATGGAAACACCGTCAATCGTAACCGGAAACAAAAGCTTGTCAGATACCCGTTGGGCTACTTCCTGTGCAAGGCGCGTCTGCACGGCTGGAATCTGCAGCCCCAGCAGCACGCCCATAAATAACACCACTACCGTCAGAAACAGGTAGAGGAGCGTTTTGAGGAATATTGAAAAAAACTGACGCATCCGGGGCAGAAATGCCTAATTTACAACCTTTACGTGACACTAACCGCAATTTGGATCACTAACAGAGGGAACGGTTTATGAAGTCGTTCCATTATACTCTGTACAGAATTCCTCTTTCATTAGTTTTGAAATCGTGACTATTTTAGCCATTGAGTCGTCCTGCGACGAAACCTCGGCAGCCGTGCTGGCCGATGGCCAGATGCGGTCGAATGTTATTGCCACCCAGTTGATCCATGAACAGTATGGTGGTGTAGTTCCCGAACTGGCTTCCCGAGCCCATCAGCAGCACATTCTGCCCGTTGTCGAACGAGCCCTGTCCAACGCAACCATACCCAAGTCGGCGCTGTCGGCCATTGCCTTCACACGCGGGCCGGGCTTGCTGGGTTCGCTGCTGGTGGGTACCTCGTTTGCCAAAGCGATGGCGTTGGGACTGAATATTCCGCTGATTGAAGTCAACCACATGCAAGCCCACATACTCGCCCACTTCATCGAAGCCCCACGGCCGGTCTTTCCGTTTCTGTGTCTGACGGTCAGTGGTGGTCACACCCAGATTGTGCGCGTAGACGGACCACTGGATATGACCATTATCGGCCAGACTCAGGACGACGCCGTTGGCGAAGCCTTTGACAAATCGGCTAAGCTTTTGGGACTGCCTTATCCCGGCGGACCTCTCATCGACCAGTACGCTCAGAACGGCGATCCGCTGGCGTATAAGTTTCCGATGGGCGATATGCCTGAACTTAACTTTTCGTTCAGCGGTATCAAAACGGCTATTCTCTATTTTCTGCGCCATAACACAAACACCAACCCCAATTTCATTCAGCAACACCTCCCCAATATTTGTGCCAGTATTCAACACACCCTGGTCCAGATGCTGCTAACCAAGCTAAAACGGGCGGCTCGGGAAACGGGTATCCACGAGATTGCCATTGCGGGGGGCGTCTCGGCCAACAGCGGTCTGCGCTCGGCCGTAACCCAACTCGGTCATGAACTGGGCTGGACCGTATATATCCCACGCTTCGAGTATTGTACCGACAACGCAGCCATGATTGCCATGGCCGCACAGTTCAAATACGAGCAGGGCGAGTTTACCCCCCAAAGCGTCAGTCCGATGCCAAGAATGAGTTTTTGATACGCCATGATCGTCTCTGACCTCCGCATTTATCCCATTAAATCGCTTGGCGGCATCTCCGTGTCCGAAGCCTTTGTTGACGAAAAAGGTTTTCGGTACGATCGGCGGTTCATGCTTGTTACGCCGTCGGGCAATTTCATAACCCAGCGTACGAACCACCACATGGCCCTGATCGACGTTGCCATTGACCCGATCAGCAGACCAGCAGATGACGATCCAGGGAGAATGCTGCGAATCTGGCACCGCAACCGACCTGATAACGTACTGACGCTACCGCTAACTCCTTCGCCGGAGGACATGGGCGAATCCGTGCCCGTGTCGATCTGGGACAGTGAGAACGTACCGGCCGTGCTGGTCAGCGCCGAAGCAGACCGGTGGTTCTCGGATACACTGGGCATACCCTGCCGGTTGGTATTTATGCCCGACAGCACCCGCCGAACCGTAGATCCTGCCTACGCCCGTTCCAATCAGCATGGCGAGCTGTCAGTGGTTAGCTTTGCCGATGGATACCCATACCTGCTCATTGGGCAATCCTCCCTCGACGATCTGAATCGGCGGCTGCGGCAGCCCGTGGGCATAGAGCGCTTCCGGCCCAGTATTGTGATTAGTGGTAGTCTGCCCTATGAAGAAGACGCCTGGCAGCAGTTTAAAATCGGCGTTACAACTTTTTATGGGGTGAAACCCTGTGCCCGCTGTGTGCTGACCACAATTGATCCGGCAACGGGGCAAAAAGGTCGCGAACCACTTCATACCCTGGCTACGTATCGCCAGTGGAAACACAAAATTCTGTTTGGTCAGAACGTCATCCCCGACGCTACGTATGATTCATTACGCGTTGGGCAATCGGTGGAGGTCGTCAGTCGCGTTACGCCATGGCTGGCACCACCGGATAAGTTTTGATGAGGAACCCTGGCAAACCGGTGGGCTAGTGGGTCCTGCTTAAACACCCCTAACCAAATCTGGTTAGGTATTAAACCGCTTCATTACTGGCTACTACTCAACCTTGCTTACACCACTACGTACTGTTTATTACCTGAGTTTCCCTGTTGTGATGGGAGCAATTCTCTCCAACCGAATGGCCAGCCGCTTATCTGACGTTACGCCCGTTCACTGGGCCACGCCCATTGTGCTAGCCCTGGTGGTGTTCATCATTTACACCGTCGACCGGCTATTAGATGTCCGTAAGCCCAACCACCCACCAACGGCCCGCCACCAGTTTCATCAGCAAAATGCTTCATTGCTCTGGCGCGTTGTAGCCGGGGCGGCCGCGTTGGGTCTAGTATTAACGTTTTTTCTGCCCGGGAGTGTGGTAAAATTCGGCCTGGTGCTGGGCGGCATCTGCGCGGCCTACGTAGTATCGGTATTCCGGCTACCAGCCCGGCACCCAGCCCTACTCTTGAAAGAACCATTGGTTGCGCTACTCTACTCAGCAGGTATCTGGGGAAGTGTATGGGTACAGCGACCGGCCGTGAGTGGGGTCGAGATTACAGAAGCTCTTATGTTTTTGGCGGTTGCCTTCCAGAACCTGATTTTGTTCGACGTAATGGAACTAAGGGAATTGTCTGATCTGGTTCAACCGGGTCACTCCCTTTTTTCGCTGGCTACGGAGTGGGGAGACGAACGCTGTGACACCTTTCTTCGTTGGCTTACGTTCGGCGTCGTAGGCACAGGGCTAGCCCTGTGCTTCATTGTCGAGGATCGTTTTGCGCAACGGTCAGCACTCATGCTGGGTCTAATGAGCCTGACTCTCTACGGCATTCAGCGCTACCCGGCTTATTTTCTCAAACATGAACGGTATCGCTGGCTTGGCGACGGCGTCTTCTGGTTTCCCGCTTTAGTACTGTAGCAGAGCAATATGTTGGCTCATCGTCCTGCCATCAACTTTGATTTCACCGTTTCTTTCACTCCCCGCCGGGTCAGAATGTCTAGCAGGATCTCGGTCATGTACTCCCGTTTGTTAAAAACAATGTCGTGTCGGTTTTCCGGTAAAAGAAACTGTTTTACCCGGGCGTTGACTAATCGTTGCTGCGCAAACAGGACATTGGCCGGATAAACCAGGTCATCGCGCTGACCGTGCAGCATGGTAATGTTAGCCCGAATTTTAGGCCAGTCGGGCAGAATGGCCTCCAGTGCCTGCCGGTGAGCTAATTTTTCGTCGTTGGCCAATCGTAATAGCGTTGGCACTACCCACCGGATCAGGGGACTATCGGCCAAATAGCTAATGGGATACGTACGCTCCAGACCAGGCCCCAGCGCCGACGACACAAACACAACGTGATCGACCCGACCTGGGTTGTTCATAGCCAGCCGCGCCGATACCGACCCCCCATACGACGAGCCAACGACCATTAAAAAAGGCGCTTTTTTGTAACGGTCGATGAGCGGCTGCAACAAAGCTGCCTGCCGCACAATCGACGTTTCTACCCATCCGAAATCGGAATATCCATAACCCGGGCGGTCAACGGCTACCAGCCGAGCACGGTTTAGGAGCGTTGTGTCTTTAAAAAACGCATTGAAAAAGGAAAGTGAACTCGGTGCTCCGTGAACGAATAACACGACCGGCAAAGCCGAAT
>JAQBNX010000051.1 GCA_028288385.1 Spirosoma sp. | reverse complement strand
CGGCCGCCGTGGTGGGTGATCTTTTGGAGGTTTTGAGTGAGGTCGTCAGCAATGGCTTTGGCCTCCTGCGTGTCGCCCCGGTCAAGTTCATCTTTCAATTCGCTGACCAACTCGGCGCTCACTTCGGAGAAGTTATTGACGAAGTTAAGGGGGTTCTGAATCTCGTGGGCAATGCCTGCCGTTAGCTCACCCAACTCAGGTCGTATGCTGAAAAGTCAACGGTGAGCTGCTCGTTTCGGAAGATTACACGCTCATAGGCCGGGGCTGGCGGTTGTCCAGCACTTGGTCATACTTCTATAGCCCGCCGCGCTGATGCTTTTTGTTATACCGGGGAGGTATGGGGTTTTGTTCGTCTAAAAATGCCCTGAATCCTGCCGCTTGACAATCGGCCCCAAAACAGAATAATGTTTGGTAGTTGTGGGCTAAATGGACGAGCTACGGGTGAAGTTTGCGTCCGACCTGGCCTGTCTCCTGGCGGCTCTGGTCCCTCAGTGCGATGGTCTCTCAGAATAGTATTCGGTTTTGGTAATTGCAAGCAACCTGGGTAGTCTTTCAGGCATCTTTGTTTGAGAACGCACAAACCATACGGGCATGCTACAAATTTATCTCAAGATGGCCTGGCGCAACCTCACCAAGCGCAAAAGTTATTCCGTTATCAATATCGCTGGCTTAGCTACCGGTATGGCCGTGGCTATGCTCATTGGGTTGTGGATCTGGGACGAATTATCGTACAACAAATATCACCAGCATTACCACCGCATTGCTCAGGTGATGCAGCACATGACCTTCAATACAGAAAAGGATACCTGGGCTTCGGTGCCTATTCCGGTAGGGAATGAGCTGCGTAAATCGTACGGACAGTATTTCGAGCGAGTGGTACTGGCATCACACACGAGTGAACACATACTGGCGGCCGGAGAGCAGAAACTCACAACAACCGGCAGATATATGGAACCCGAGGTGACAGAGCTGCTCTCGCTCAACATGCTGAAAGGTAACCGGGCCGGCCTGACAGACCCCAACTCCATTCTGCTATCGGAGTCCCTTGCCCAATCGCTCTTCGGAGCCAACAACCCCCTGGGTAAGTTCGTAAAGATGGATAATAAACTGGCTGTAAAGGTAACGGGCGTCTACGAAGACCTACCTTACAATACCAACTTTAGCCGTGTAGCCTTTATGGCTCCGTGGGCTTTATTTGTTTCCTCCGAGGGCTGGGTCAAGGCGGCTCAGGAGGAACCCCAATGGAATAATAACTCCTGGCAAATTTTTGTACAACTCGCTCCCCATGCCAATTTAGAGCAGGTTTCCGCCTTAATCAAAGACGTAAAATTAAAGCATCTTAAGCCAGAAGAGGCCAAAAACAAACCCGAGCTTTTTCTGCAGCCGATGAGCAAATGGCACCTTTATTCAGAATTCGAAAACGGGGTGAATACCGGAGGAGGTATCCAGTTTGTCTGGCTGTTTGGTAGCATCGGCGTTTTCATTCTGCTACTGGCCTGCATTAACTTCATGAATCTATCCACCGCCCGGTCCGAGAAGCGGGCGAAGGAAGTAGGTATTCGTAAAGCCATTGGTTCGGTACGATTTCAGCTGATGGGTCAGTTTTTTAGTGAGTCGCTGCTGGTAGTGAGCCTTGCCTTCGTGCTGTCGGTAGGACTGGTATGGCTGATGCTGCCCTTTTTTAATGAAGTGGCCGACAAGAAACTATCGATGCTATGGACGAATCCGGTGTTCTGGCTGATGGGGCTGAGCTTTGTCCTGCTTACGGGAGTCCTGGCCGGGAGCTATCCGGCTCTCTACCTGTCTGCCTTTCAACCGGTGAAGGTCCTGAAAGGCACCTTCCGGGTAGGACGGTTAGCGGCTTTGCCCCGTAAGGTGCTGGTGGTGGTTCAGTTCACCGTCTCGGTATCCTTAATTATTGGTACAATAGTCGTCTTTCGGCAGATTGAGTATGCCAAAGACCGTCCCGTGGGCTATATCCGGAATGGGTTGATTACGGTTCCGATGATTACCCCCGAACTGCAAACTCACTATGATGTCTTACGAACGGATCTACTCCAGAGTGGCGCCGTTGCCCAGGTTGGGGCTTCAGTAGGTGAACCAACCCAGGTATATTCATCGAATGGAGACTTCGAGTGGGAGGGAAAGGCACCTGGTTTTAAGGATATGTTTGGCACCATTGGCGTTACGCATGATTTTGGCCAAACGGTAGGCTGGCAGTTTGTGCAGGGCCGTGACTTCTCCCGGGCGTATGCTACGGACTCAACGGGTATTGTTCTCAATGAGACCGCCGTGAACTATATGGGGCTCAAGGATCCGGTCGGCAAAACGGTTCAGTGGCCCCGTGCCAAAAAAAGTTGGCAGATAGTCGGTGTTATTAAAGACATGGTGATGGGTTCGCCGTTTGAGCCTGTATATCCCACCTTTTACCTGCTGGGGTATGATGCGCCTAATACCATAACGGTGCGGTTAGCTCCTCAACTGAGCCCCAGTGAGTCACTGGCGAAAATTGGTTCTATTTTCAAAAAGTACAATCCGGCGGTACCCTTCGACTACAAATTTGTGGATAACGAATATGCCAGGAAGTTTGGTCAGGAAGAACGCATCAGTAAGCTAGCTAGTTTCTTTGCCATCTTAGCCATCTTCATCAGTTGTCTGGGCTTATTTGGGCTAGCCTCGTACGTTGCCGAACAGCGAACTAAAGAAATCGGTGTCCGCAAAGTACTGGGGGCATCGGTAACCAGCTTATGGCAGTTGCTATCGAGGGACTTTGTCTTGCTGGTGCTTATTTCGCTAGTAATTGCCTCGCCAATCGCTTACTACCTGCTCAGCAACTGGCTCGAAAACTATTCGTACCGAACCGACATACCGTGGTGGGTGTTTGTCGTCACCGGTGCCGGAGCTCTAGCCATCACGTTATTGACGGTCAGCTTCCAGGCTATCAAAGCAGCGCTAATAAATCCGGTCAAAAGCCTGCGCTCCGAATAAACTGGTTTAAGGAGTCTATTCACTAAAAGGTGGTCTAACTACCTTTTAGTGGACTGTATTACAGTGAAATAACTCCACACGGTTCGTGTCAAGCTAGTTCAGTGTAATACAGGAGTTCATTGAGCAGGAAGGGGACTTTGTTGTTAAACTCTTCGCGGGTTAAACTAGCGGTACTGCTCAGGGCTGGATCATTTTCGCAGGCGGTCCGCCAGTTGGCCAGCATGGCTTCGCGCCGACTTAAGAGGTAAGTCGC
Organism: Spirosoma sp.; assembly: GCA_028288385.1. Taxonomy (GTDB): domain Bacteria; phylum Bacteroidota; class Bacteroidia; order Cytophagales; family Spirosomataceae; genus Spirosoma. Next base: position 2,038 of record JAQBNX010000051.1, on the reverse strand, counting down.
CAGGGGAGCCATCGGCCCAAAGGTATCAGGAGAGGGGATTGCCGAAGTACTCAAGCTATCAGGGAGAAGCGAACAAGGTCCGGTCCATACGGAGTCGACCGGAGTGGTTCATCCCTCTTGGGCAACCAGGCGAAATGAAAGGTACTCAATTAAACATCGGTATCCAATTTACTGGTCAGTTTGCATCCATCCACGGATCAAAACACGAACGGCAGCCAGAACCACTAGTATGACCCCTAAAAGATAAGGCCTAAAAAAGAAAGGAGTTCACCACGCTCAGCCGGTAGGTACGTATGGGTGTGGATGATGTGTCATGGTACTTTTTAATTTGAGGAAACTTAAGAAAAGATTTCGACACCCGCCAGCAGGTTATTGGCAAACAGGTGGTTCCTTTGACGAAGTTGAGTGTGAAGTCAAAGTTGAAACAGCTGTTTCAACGAACGTAAACTTTCCTTTTCTTTCAGGATGGATGAACTAGTCATTATGAGATTTGATGTAAGGGTCGACGACATCAACACATGGGATAAGCGCATAAACCAACTGGTTGAAAATCGCGCGACGCTTGGCTCAAAGGTCAAGTCTGTCCAGCACAACATTGACGATAATGTACATTTCTTTACCATCCTTTTTGAACCAAAAGATTCATTTTCCTGAGACCATAAACCATCCCTTACTGGATCTATAGCCGGCAACGTCTGACACAGGGCTATTTCCGCTTATCATTCGAAAGGCATGGGTACGTATGGCGTCATCTGGACATAGTCCATGATAGCATTGCCTCGGTATTTCCCAACGTGCAACACGCTTGTAGCCAGTACGAGCTGGAAGTAAGGCAATACGTCGTATATTTATCCAATGAGCGATTATATTGGGATACCGGATACGTCAGATAACAAATACTGGGAACTGAAAATAACGAATAACGGGGACCGAAGTACCACGTTTGTGCCCAGAGATAAGGAACTCCACCAGGAGCTGAAAGTCAAGGCATGGAAGCTTATCCAATCCAAGCAGACCAGAAAACCAAGGCTGAAGGATTAAATTTCTAAATAAAGCATGACTTAATTGGCCGGACTGGATCGTATCTAGTCTGGCTTTTTTGCGGCCAGCAAATCCGAGTCAAAAACGAAATAATCTCTAAACGTAATGCTCGTTATAAAATCATGCCTGAAAAAATGCCCGTAGTGACATACGATATCACCACGGGCATTTTTAGGTTTTACCAGTTCGTCAATTGCTAAACGTTCAGTACGTCAGGGTGGGTAGTGGTTGGGATAGGCTCCCTAGACCGTATTCTCACTCCTTGATCACCTTTACAAAAAGTGGGGTTTGTTAGCTAGCCAAGTTGGGATGAGGTTGGGAAAACACGAGAGGACTGATCATTGATTAGTCCTCTCGTGCTATAACTCAGGCTAAACAATCATTCTATACCAATGAAACTTACGCTCAAACCCGTAGAACTTCCCTTTAAAGTGGGTGACACCGTATGGGTTGATCAACCGCTAGGAGCCCTGAATGAGTATCCCTTTTTTCAGGGAACCATCATGCAGATTATTTTAGATGCTAACCTGGCTCACACGTTGGTTATTCGCCAACCGCACGAAAGACATGAACTCGTGATTAGTAGCGCGGTCTATGGCCTCAAACCTGTCGGGGAGTATGTGGGCTCACCATGCGTCAATGTAAACGTACAGCTTATCACACTACAAAAGAATTTATTTGCTACCAAAGAAGAGCTTCTCGATTATCAAAATCAGGAAAGCTAAAATACACCTTGCACCGGCAGATTTGATCTTTCTCGACAATTCTCTTAAAAGACATCCGTTTTATAACTCTCATTCTGACATGCGAAACATTTACAAGCGATGGGTCGTCTCAGAGTGAGTTTGTAATAAGCTCTTTTTAACTCTTTTTTGTGTCAATCACCGGTCCTATAATTTGCATTGAAGATGATGATGACGATCAGCACTTAGTGAGTGTTGCCATCAAAGAGCTACAAGTCTCCAATGAATTACACTTTTTTGGCGATGGCGAAGCG
>JAQBNX010000048.1 GCA_028288385.1 Spirosoma sp. | reverse complement strand
TTGAGCATAACATTGAGGTAATCCGGCATGGTGTGGCGCTGGGCTCCAACGCCTTAACGGTCTGGCTCTCCGATGGGTCATCCTTTCCCGGTCAGTTAAATTTCAGGAAGGCCTTTGAGCGGACACTAGACAGTTTACGGGACATTTATGCCGCCCTGCCCGAAGACTGGAAAGTGTTTGTTGAGTACAAAGCCTATGAGCCTAATTTCTATTCCATGACCGTGGGTGACTGGGGGAGCAGTTACCTCTACGCCACTAAACTCGGCTCTAAAGCCTACACCCTCGTTGACCTTGGCCATCACCTGCCCAATGCTAACATTGAGCAGATTGTGGCTATCCTGCTCAATGAGGGAAAATTAGGCGGGTTTCATTTCAACGATTCCAAATACGGCGATGACGACCTGACAACAGGAAGCATCAAACCTTACCAGCTATTCTTGATATTTAATGAGCTGATTGATGGTATGGATGCCCGCCAGATGAACCATGCGCAGGATCTGGGCTGGATGATTGACGCGAGCCACAACGTGAAAGACCCGCTGGAAGACCTCCTACAAAGTGTGGAGGCCATTCAGTTAGCCTACGCCCAGGCTCTATTAGTCGACCGTGTCGCGCTGGATGAAGCCCGTGATGCAAATGACGTAGTGCGGGCACAGGAAATTTTGCAGGATGCCTTCCGTACGGACGTACGCCCTCTGGTGGCCGAAGCCCGGTTGCGGGCCGGCGGTGCACTTAATCCGCTGTCATTGTTCCGGGAGCATAATGTCAGGCAACAACTCATTGACGAGCGTGGTGCAAAAACAATGGCAACGGGACTATAAACTAAAGAGTGAAAGAGCAAATGAGTGAAAGCGTAAATACCGAAACTGCTTATCTTTCACTCATTTGCTCTTTCACTCTTTCACTACATGAAAACTCCCGTTATCGCCATTGTTGATGTTGGCAAGACCAACAAAAAACTATTCCTATTCGACCGACAGTACCAGATTGTGTGGGAACGGACAGAGCAATTTGCCGAAACGGTAGACGATGACGGCGACCCCTGTGAAGACCTTGATCGGTTGAGTGAATGGATGCTCGCATCGGTGGGAGAGGTGCTGGTCCTGCCGCAATTCGACGTGCAGGCCATTAATTTCTCGGGCTATGGAGCCAGTTTGGTTTACGTTGGCGACAATGGTAAACCGGTTGGGTATCTCTACAACTACCTCAAGTCGTACCCTGATTCGGTCCGGCAGCAGTTCTATGCACACTACGGTCCGGTCGATGTGCTGTCGGTGCAAACGGCATCGCCCGCCCTGGACAGCCTGAATTCCGGGTTAATGCTTTACCGGATCAAGTACGACAAACCAACGTTGTTTCGGGACATCCGCTACGCCCTCCACCTACCGCAGTACCTGAGTTACTTAATGACCCGGCAGGCGCTGAGTGACCTCACGAGCGTTGGTTGCCATACGACTCTCTGGGATTTTACCAAAAGCCAGTACCACGATTGGGTTATTGAGGAGAGAATTGATACGTTAATGGGTAGTCTGTTCCCTGCCGATAAGGCTATGCCCATTCGAATGGATAGCGGGCAGGAATTGAAGGCGGGTGTGGGACTGCACGACTCGTCGGCAGCCTTGATCCCCTACCTGGCAAGTTTTCAGGATGCACCATTCGTGTTAATATCGACGGGTACGTGGTGCATTAGTATGAACCCATTTAATACGGAGCCACTCACGGCCGAGGAGTTGCAGTACGATTGCCTATGCTTCCTGACTTACAAAGGGCAACCCGTGAAAGCCTCCCGGCTGTTTGCCGGGTACGAACACGAGCAGCAAACGAAACGGTTGGCAGAGCACTTCGGCGTTGCCGTTGACCAGTACAAACACGTTCGTTACGATGCACGCCTGATTGAACAACTGCAACAGACTACACCGGAAGCTCAGCCGACTGAGGGGTTGATTCCGCCGGTACAGATGCCATCACTTGCCGGATCGGCATTTGGCAGTCGCGACCTGGCTCGATTTGATACATACGAAACAGCCTACCACCAGCTGATTCTCGACCTGATGGCTGGACAACTGATCTCGACCGCGCTGGTCTTGCCACGTCAAAGAGAAACGTCTAACGGCTTGGCACCTGACCGGCGGGGTGTTTCCCGTATTTTTGTTGATGGCGGCTTTAGCAAAAATCACATTTATATGAACCTGCTAGCAGCGGCTTTTCCAGACGTAGAGGTGTGGGCTGCTTCCATTGCGCAGGCTACGGCACTGGGAGCCGCCCTATCCTTCCATAACCAGTGGAACCCGTTGCCCGTACCGCCAAATTTGATTACCTTAACGTCGTATAAAGCACCCTCACAAACCAATGTGTTTTAATGAAAACGCATTGGTTTGGAAGAGACTACCCCATTCATGACCGTAGGCTTGTTTATTCCGTGTTACGTCGACCAGTTTTATCCGAAGGTGGCTATTGCTACGCTGGAGTTGCTGGAAAAGTTGGGACAGACCGTTAAGTTTCCGAAAGGCCAAACCTGCTGCGGCCAGCCAATGGCTAACTCAGGCTTTGCCCACTTGACCGGCCCGCTGAATGAGCGGTTTGTGGACCAGTTCGGCTCAGTAGACTACGTCGTTTGCCCCTCGGGAAGCTGCACACTGCACTTAAAGGATCACCTCCACAGCCACACCAACGAGTCTGCTGCCACTGCCATTCGTCAGCACGTTTATGAGCTAACGGAGTTTATCACTGATGTCTTAAAGGTTGATTCGATCAAGGCCCGCTTTCCGTATCGGGTGGGGATGCACCAAAGTTGTCATGGACAACGCGGGCTGCACCTCTCGCAAATGAGCGAACTGAATGCTCCGGCATTCTCGAAACCAGGACAACTGTTAAGTCAGGTAACTGATATAGAACTGATTAGCCTGGACCGGCCCGACGAGTGCTGTGGGTTTGGTGGTACATTCTGCGTGGTTGAAGAGGCTGTGTCGGCCAAGATGGGCAAAGACCGCGTGGCCGACCACCTGCGGCACGGTGCCGACTACATTACGGGCGTCGATATGTCGTGCCTGATGCATATGGAAGGAATTCTGCACCGGCAGGGCAGCAAAACGAAAGTGGTACACATAGCCGAGATCCTGAACAACTCATGACACCAGCACACCCCGAACTGGCCGAACGCTTCAACCGGGACGAAGACCGGGTCAACTGGCATGACGAAACCCTTTGGTTTGTTCGCCAGAAGCGCGACAAGGCCGCTCATAATCTGCCCGAATGGGAAGCGCTTCGAGAAATGGCTTCGCTAATCAAGCATAATGTTCTTGGTAATCTAGATCAATATCTGACCGAGTTTGAGGCCAATGCGCTCGCCAATGGTGTACAGGTGCATTGGGCAGCCGATGCCCAAGAACACAACCAGATTGTTCTCCAGATTCTCAAGGACAATCAGGTCGATCGGATGGTCAAGAGCAAATCCATGCTCACGGAAGAATGCCACCTGAATGACTACCTGGCCGGGCAGGGCATCGACGTAATTGACTCAGACCTGGGAGAACGGATTGTGCAATTGGCGGGTGAAGCGCCGAGTCATATCGTGCTACCCTGCATTCACTGGAAAAAGGAAGAAATTGGTGTTTTATTCAATAAGCACCTTGGCACCGAAGAAGGCTGCGCCGATCCGCAAATTCTGACGGGTGCCGCCCGCCTGCACCTGCGCGATACGTTCCTGACCCGGCGAGTGGCGCTCACCGGCGTCAACTTTGCCATTGCCGAAACAGGTGAGTTTGTGGTTTGTACGAACGAGGGCAACGCCGATATGGGTGCTCACCTGGCCGACGTACACATTGCCAGCATGGGTCTCGAAAAGATTATCCCCCGGCGCGAACACCTCGGCGTGTTTCTCAGATTGCTGACCCGATCGGCCACTGGCCAGCCCATCACAACCTATTCGAGTCACTTTCGGCAACCCCGAGCAGGCCAGACTATGCACCTGATCCTGGTCGATAATGGCCGCACCGTGCAGTTAGGCCGTGAAGATTTCCGCAACTCGCTGAAGTGTATCCGATGTGGAGCCTGCATGAACACCTGCCCTGTGTACCGACGTAGCGGGGGGCACAGCTATCACGCAGCCATCAGCGGACCAATCGGGTCAATTCTGGCTCCTAACCTGGACATGAAAAAACACGCTGATCTACCCTTTGCCTCCACATTGTGCGGATCGTGCACCAACGTATGCCCGGTCAAGATTGACATTCATCAGCAACTTTATAAGTGGCGGCAGGTGCTCATGCAGGAAGGAGAGGCCACGACCGCTAAAGCGGTGAGTATGCAGGCCATGAATACGGTCTTAAGCAATCATGGACTATACGCCTTCAGCGGACGTATCGGCCGGACACTCATGCGCTGGTTTCCCGGTCTAGTCAATAACAAACTCAATCCGTGGTATAAACACCGCAACATGCCCGAACCACCCAAAGAATCATTTGGCGACTGGTACGCAAAGAATCGGAAATGAGGGGATTTTGATGACATGGTTCGCTAACCGCAGGCAATAGTATTTAGCAAGGTTCCTATAATCAGTGATTATCCAACTTATGAATTCCGTAGCGGGTAACCCTAATCAGTAGGAAAGTATACGATGGCAACCATGCAACAAATATCCCCTTCGCTTTACCAGATCAGTTTGGGGTCTGTCAATGTCTTTGTTATTAAAGACAAGGGATTAACCCTGATTGATACCGGCAATAAAGGAAGTATGGAACCGATTTTCTCGGCCCTTCGCAAAGGGGGTGAAGATCCAAATGCCATTAAACAAATCATCTTAACGCATGTCCACCCCGACCATGCGGGTAGTGTAGCCGCCATTAAAAGCAACTTGGGAGTTCCCCTCTTAGCTCATCGAGACGAGGTGAGTTTAATTGAGAAAGGTGTTGCAGGACGAGCATCGATGCATCTGTCTCCCGGAGTAATCAATTGGCTTATATTCAACCTCTTTATTAAAGGTGCACCCAACACTATTGACCCGGTCGGGGTCGACCAGCCGCTCAGTCACAATGATGTCATTCCTGTAGCGGGTGGGCTCCAGGTTCTTCATACCCCTGGTCACAGTGCGGGTCATATAGCGTTATTACTCAAGCAGGAAGGCGTCTTGATCGCTGGTGATATTTGTGCGAACGTTGTGGGACTGGATCTAAGTACTGTCAATGAAGATAGCGCATTAAGTATTCAAAGCATCTTGGAGGTAAGTGAATTAAGCTTTGATAAAGCTGTATTTGGTCATGGCAATGTGCTCAAGGAAGGAGCCAACCAGAAAATGAAAGCTAAGTTTAGTTCGCTCCGTAAACCTACTGGTCAATAACAACCGCCTAGAGCCCTGCCTACTCTTTACCTATATAACAGGAGCAACGAAATCATATGCAGACCCAGAACTGGCTCTTGCTGGCTTTTTTGTCTATGTGTTTTGCCGGTCTGACCTCGGTAATTGCCAAATTTGGGCTGAGAGATATATCGGCTGATTTAGGCCTGGCTGTTCGTACAACGGTCGTTTTCGGGTTGGTCTGGCTCAATTTCGTAGCCTGGCATTCGGTTCAGGAACTACAGCAACTAAACTGGAAAACAGCCGGATTTTTAATTTTATCCGGGGTCACAACCTCTTGCTCCTGGATACTTTACTACAAAGCTATTAAGATAGGTAACGTATCCGATGTAGCGCTGATTGATAAAGGCAGTATCATCATTACCCTCTTGCTGTCCTTCTCTCTATTGCGGGAGCCAATTACGGCTAAAGTATTAGTTGGAGCCTTTTTTATAGTAAGTGGTCTACTAATATTAGCCTGGCGGTAATTACAATCTCTGACATAAATCGTAACAGGCCTCATCTTCTATAACTATCCTACTTTTGTTCACTTTATATTATGACATCCCGCGAAAAAATTTTGCAGGCCGTTGGTCAGAACAAACCTAAGTCAACCGCTCTGCCCGAGCTAACGGAGTTGGCGCGAATTGCATCCGCCAACTTTGCCGATGATGTAGTAAAGCGGTTTAGTACTACGTTGTTGGGCATTGGCGGTGGGGTGGTGCCGGTAAGCAACTGGGCTGGTATCGAACAGTATATTCGGGAGCATTACACGACCGGGAAACACCGTATCATCAGCACATTGCCACAATTAGCCGAGGTGGCTAATATGACCTGGCGAGGAGATACGACTGATCCCGTGCTGCCTCATACACTGGCTGATGTGGAACTGGCCATTATTGCGGCTCACTTTGGGGTTGCCGAAAACGGAGCGGTCTGGGTCACTGAGCCGTTGCTGGGTAGCATCCAAAATCGCCCGCTGCGTGTTATACCTTTTATTGCGCAGCATCTGGCGGTGGTGCTGGCGGTGGAGGATCTGGTGCCAACCATGCACGACGCTTACGACCGCATTGGAACCGAGGCCTATCCATTCGGTGTGTTTATTGCCGGTCCGAGCAAAACTGCCGACATTGAACAGTCTTTAGTGCTTGGTGCCCACGGTCCAAAAACGATGACGGTGTTCCTGCTTCAATAATTCGTATTCAACCCGACTAGTAAATTAAAATCTGCTGTTCTTACAGACAGCCTGATTTGTTTATACAGGTCTGAGCACAATCATCGCAGATGCTCCAGCCGGTCGAGCATTTCCAGACAGGCGCGGCTGTTATGATACGGGCACTTCCACATACTGATTTTATCGTTGCCCAGGACTTTATATGTCTCATCAACCCCACTAAACCACTCGCCGTTCTTTGTGTCGAGCAGGTGCTTTTTGATGAAAGCCCAGCTTTGTAACGACTTATCCAGAAACGGTTTTTCATTAGTTTGTTGATAGGCGTTCAAAAATCCTACCATTGCTTCGGCCATTACCCACCACGAGCGTTCGCGGTTCAGGTGTTTAGTCGTCGTGTCATACTCGTAGTTCATGCCACCATCCGGGTCCAGCCCAGTCGATGCTGCTCTGGCCATGTTGATGGCTACGGTTCTCACGGTTTTCTGCAACGGTTTATCTTTGGTGTTCACTTTAGCGAGCAGGTCGGCCGCTTCGGGCAGCAGCCAGGATGCTTCAATATCGTGGCCATAGGAAACGGCCGTTTTACGTACCCGCCAGTTCTCGTCCATGAACAGATTCATGCGATACGTCTTTGGTTCGATTATGTGTTTCAGAAAGACATCGAGCATGCCTCGCATCTGCTGCGCTACGGTTGCATCGGGCCAGACCCGGTATAAACACGTAAACGCTTCCAGAATATGGAGGTGTGTATTCATGGTTTTTACTTCCTGATTGTCCCGCTTGCTGAGTATGTAATCGCTGGCCGGTGACCAGTCGCGCGCACGGGCTTCCAGAAAACCACCTTTTAGCGGGTCGTAAGCATGGGTTACCATCAGCCTGAACAACTCTTTGGCACGAGCCAGGGCAGGGGCAGAGTTTGTAACACGGGCATATTCACTCAGACCATAGAGTGCAAATGCCTGTCCATACAGTTGTTTGATAGTTTGTTTCGGCTGCCCGGTTGGGCTTACCGACCAGAACACCCCACCGTATTGTGAGTCAACAAAATGTTGCTGAATAGCCGCAAAGGCCTGGTCGGCAGTAGTGCGGTAGTCCTCATGCTGGGTGTGATGCAGGGCTGCTGAAAATGTCCACAGAATCCGGCTATTAAGCACAATGCCTTTGTCGGCGTTGGGATCGGGGCGATTCTGGTAATCAACACGGCCGTAAAAACCACCGTTGACTGGGTCAGGAGCGTATCGCTGCCAGTAGGCAAGAATATCTTTATGTTCCTGCCGGAGTTCGGCACGTAATTGGTCAAAATCCATACAAAAATATCGACTGATGAAATTGAACACAGGTTAACAAAGTATAAAGCAATAGACTGCTCATACTTCATGCTTCACTAGTCAATTTCATTAGTCGTTACCACTTTACTTTAATAAATAGTTCTAGTCGTTCGACTCGCTGCCGCTACGGTTACCACTGTGGCCCGAATGACCATGGCCACCTTTCTTGGTATTCTCCACCGAACCAGTGGCATCATGTTCATCCTCCGGGCTTTGCTTACTACTGTGCTTTCCGCGCGACGTGTTTTGCTGGGAGTTGTCAGGCACATTGGTATTAAGTTCAGACTTTTCTGTCTTATCGGCCGTTTCACGGACGGTAGGTTGGGTTGCTCCTTTGCTCATTATATAGTTGTCTATCAGTTTATCAACTAGCGCTTACGGCTTCCATTGCGGTTACCACTATGACCGCCGTGCCCATGTCCCCCACGCTCATCGGCCAGTTCTTCGTTAGTTTTTCCGTTTATTGCCGGGTCATGTTCCTCTTCAGGGCCCTGTTTACTTTTGTCTTCGTTGCTCCTCTCTTGTTCCATATTAGGACGCAATCCACTTGTAGCGGTGGCTTCGTGATTGCGCGTCTGTTCGCCATGCGGCCGTTTATCGTTCGAACCGGGCTGATCGGTGGTGTTATTGTTTGCCATAACGTTAATGTGATTTTGTTAAATAATTTGTTGGTAGATAACATCCGGACACACTGAATGTTTAAAGGCCCGAAGGCTACCATCAATGAGTTGATGGTAGCCTTCGGGCCTTTAAACATTCGGGTAATCCTACTAAATCAATTGTATCCTGGGTTCTGTTTCAGCAAACCCTTCTGAATATCAA
>JAQBNX010000043.1 GCA_028288385.1 Spirosoma sp. | reverse complement strand
TGGTAAATTGCAGGGGTCAGTTGTTAATGTAGTCTATCAACTTTACTTACAATCAACAGGTGCGTTTTGTTAGTTTTCGGTCCATAACCTCTCACTTAGCTAGCTTACGAAGCTCCTGATTTTTAGTTTAGTTATCAATAAGACTTAAAACTAAAATTGGGTAAAAGCCGCGAATAGCTATCAGGAGTTCCCTAAAACAAAAGTTACTTGTAGCCAGATAGCATAGTCCCGGCGGGTATAAAGCCTGTTTATGAGCCAGACTGGCAGTGCAGTCATCAGGAAGGTTTGGCTAGATAAAGCTATTTACTCCTAAAATAACCCTATTTTCAGCAACACATTTCCGTATTCGTATGACACGTTTCGCCAATCAGGTTGCCTTCATTACGGGGGCCGGTTCAGGCATTGGGCGGGCTACGGCAATCGCCTTTGCAGCAGCCGGAGCCCGCGTTATGGTCTCCGATGTAAATGATACTGGCGGTCAGGAAACCGTTGCCCAGATTAAAGCGGCCGGAGACGAAGCTACCTACGTAACGTGCAACGTAGCAGATCCGACGCAGATCGAAACCGCCATTCGGCAAACTGTCGATACGTATGGCCGGTTGGACATCGGCATTAATAACGCTGGCATTGGCGGCAAATTTGGTCGGTTACTGGACCAGTCACCACAGGATTTCGATCAAATGATGGCGGTTAACGTCGGGGGCGTATTTTATGGTATGCAGGCTCAGATCCGGCAGATGCTGGCCCAGGATAATCCTAAAGACCATCCAGCAGGGGACTATCCGGCCGGAGGCAAAATTGTGAATGTGTCGAGTATTGCGGGAGTACGTGGTATGGCAATGGGTGGTCCATATAGTGCATCAAAACACGCGGTGCTGGGCCTCACAAAAACGGCCGCACTGGAATATGTCCGGCAGAACATTCGTGTCAATGCCGTATGCCCGGTTTATACGCATTCAGGAATGGTTGATGATCTGATTAATATGGCTCCAGGTATAAAGGATAAGATGCGCCGGGTAATCCCGATTGGGCGGTTTGGCCAGCCCCAGGAGATTGCCCAGGCCATATTGTGGCTCTGCTCAGACGAAAATGCGTTTTGCAACGGCCAGGCCATTCAACTGGATGGTGGATTAACGGCTGGATAGGCATTCTGGAATGATAACTCAAACAGTATGCATGCATAATAATGGCCTAAGCACTGTAATGTTTCGGTTGAAAAATTAGTTATTGCAGTAAGTTTTTGACCTCTAATCGAATCAATAGTCTTGTTATGGACGCATACATTGTAGCTGGATACCGCACCGCCGTTGGCAAGGCTCCGCGTGGTGGTCTTCGCCTGACCCGCCCCGACGATATGGCGGCTGACGTGATCAAGCAACTTCTAAACCAGGTTCCAGACCTTGACCCTGCCCGAGTTGAGGACCTGATTGTGGGCAATGCCGTGCCCGAAGCCGAGCAGGGAATGCAAATTGCCCGCTACATAGCTTTACTCTCGCTGCCTAGCAGTGTACCGGCCTTTACCATTAACCGCTATTGTGGTTCTGGTCTGGAAGCCATCGCCATTGCCTCGGCCAAAATTCATGCCGGACTAGCCGATTGTATTATTGCAGGTGGTACAGAATCCATGTCGCTGGTGCCTGTAATGGGCTGGAAGACGGCGCTGAACTACGAAATTGCCAAGGCTCATCCCGACTATTATATTGGCATGGGGTTAACGGCCGAGCAGGTAGCCCAGCAATTCAACATCAGCCGGGATGCACAGGATGAATTTGCCTTTGAGTCGCACCAGAAAGCGCTGGCAGCGCAGGCAGCGGGTAAATTCACAAACGAGATCGTTCCTATCAAGGTTAATGAGACGTATTTCGATACCGAAAGTGGTAAGAAAAAAACCCGCGACTGGGTGGTAACCCAGGATGAAGGACCACGCAAAGACACCAGTGCCGAAGGACTGGCCAAACTGAAGCCCGTTTTTACGGCTGGTGGTTCGGTTACAGCCGGTAACTCGTCGCAGACATCCGATGGGGCCGCTTTTGTCATTGTGATGTCGGAGCAATTAATTAATGAACTGAACCTGAAACCAGTGGCGCGGATGATGTCCTATGCGTCGGCCGGAGTGGAGCCAAAAATAATGGGAATTGGTCCGGTAGCGGCCATTCCAATTGCGCTCAAAAAGGCGGGCCTAAAACAGGACGACATCGAGATGATTGAACTCAACGAAGCGTTTGCAGCCCAGGCGCTGGCCGTAATTCAGGAATTAGGACTCGACCCTAGCAAAATTAACCCTAATGGTGGAGCCATCGCTTTAGGCCATGCCCTGGGCTCAACTGGGGCGCGGCTCTCGGTGCAGTTGCTAAACGAAATGCGCCGTCAGGATCAAACGTATGGCATGGTTTCGGCCTGCGTAGGTGGTGGTCAGGGCGTAGCCGGTATATTTGAGCGGCTGAATTAATATTAGACAAAAACGCAGGCCCTTCTGATTCATAGACATGAATGAATCAGAAGGGCCTGCGTTTTTGTCTAATATTAATCAATTATATGACTAGAAGTTTTGTTATTAGTATGCTTGCATACTAATGGCCAACAGCCTTACTTTGTACTATAAATAGTATGCATGCATAACAAACTTCTTACGATATGATTGCGACAGAACCCAGAGCTTCCATTAAGGGGGGCGAATTTCTAGTTAAAGAAACCGAGGCTGCACAAGTCTTTATCCCTGAAGAGTTTACCGAAGAACAGCAAATGATCGCGGCTACGTGCCGTGAGTTTCTGGAACGTGAGATATGGCCACGACTGGACGAAATCGATGCGGCCAAGTCGCCCGAACTGATGTCGTCGCTGATGGATAAAGCTGGTGAGTTAGGCTTGCTGGGGACGTCTGTACCTGAGGAATACGGTGGATTTGGTACAAATTTTAATACGTCTATGCTCGTAGCTGAAGCTACAGGGGGCGGACATTCGTTTTCGGTAGCCCTATCGGCGCATACGGGCATCGGTACGTTGCCTATCGTTTATTACGGTAACAGTGAGCAAAAAGCAAAGTACCTGCCTAAACTGGCCTCTGGTGAGTGGAAGGCAGCCTACTGCCTCACCGAGCCCGATTCAGGGTCAGATGCCAACTCTGGTAAGACAAAAGCAGTGCTATCCGAAGATGGCAACTATTACGTTTTGAACGGCCAGAAAATGTGGATCACCAACGGTGGCTTTGCCGATGTATACATCGTATTTGCCAAAGTGGACGAATCGGGCCAGACGGACAAAAACCTGTCGGCATTCATTGTGGAGCGGTCTTATGAAGGCATCACCATGAACGAACCGGAGCACAAAATGGGCATCAAAGGTTCGGATACTCGTCAGATTTTCTTCAATGACACCAGGGTGCCGGTCGAGAATATGCTGTCAGGGCGGGGCAACGGCTTCAAAATTGCCGTCAACATCCTTAATATCGGTCGGATCAAGTTAGGCGCGGCAACCATCGGTGGAGCGAAGGAAGTCATCAACCATGCTATCCGATACGCCAATGAGCGCAGGCAGTTCAAAACACCCATTGCGCAGTTTGGGGCCATCAAGCACAAACTGGCCGAAATGGCGGTTAAAGTTTATGCATCCGAAACAGCTTCGTACCGTGCCGGGCAAAATATCGATGACTTAATCGAAGACCTGAAAGGACAGGGCATGGGCGACTCAGAAGCCAAGCTTAAAGCCCTGGAGCAGTTTGCCATCGAGTGCGCGATTATGAAAGTTCACGGCTCGGAAGTGCTTGATTACGTCACTGATGAAGGTGTTCAGGTGTATGGCGGCATGGGTTACT
>JAQBNX010000682.1 GCA_028288385.1 Spirosoma sp. | reverse complement strand
CGTTTCCTCTTCAAATTGTCGGTTCAGTACGTCGGGCGCGGCCGTTTCCACATCATCTATATACACCGAAGGCTTCATAGTCAGGCCAGCCCGAATCAGCGGGTCCTCGGCAGGTAAATCAGTTGTGTCAGGTTGCCAATCTGGTTGAATGGTGTTTTTATCTGGACCCTGATCATTTTTTCGCCAGCAAAAAGCAGATCGCCCCCGCGCCTGATCGGGCTGACGGACATAAAGAAAACATCGGTCAGCATTTAGGGCCGTGCCAACGTATTGAACGACTTGGTTTAGGGCATCAGCCGGAGTATGGCCTTCGGTAAGCAGCCGATCGATGGCTTCGGGTAAAGAGTTAATTGCTATCATATCCGTTTAACTCGTCGGTTCGGGATTGAGTTTTATCATTTTAACCTTTGCGTACGCATAATTAAACACACTGGGTTTGCCGCAAACCCATTTCTTTGTTCTCTTATACAACCTGCCTGCTTATGTTAATTCCCGCTTTTGCTGCCCTTTTCGACATGGATGGCGTTTTAGTCGACAATACAGAATTCCACATAAACGCCTGGCTTCAGTTTGCCCAGCGCCATGGCTTTCCGCTTACCAAAGACCAGTATGTCGACCATATCAATGGGCGCGTTTCGGCCGACGCTATGGCCTACGTATTTGGGCGACCTATTGCCGACGACGAGTTAACTACCTTAACGGAGGAGAAAGAAAGTATTTACCGGGAATTATACGCCCCTCACCTTCAACCCACATCCGGTTTACTGGCGTTTTTGGATAAATTAAAAGCGGAGAACATCAAATTGGCTGTGGGTACGTCGGCTCCGGTAAGCAACGTTTCTTTTACGCTCGACGGCTTGCCGCTACGTCCTTATTTTGATGTCATCGTCGACGCCAGTATGATCCAGCACGGCAAGCCCAATCCGGAAATTTACCTGACAGCGGCCCAGCGCCTGGGCATTGATCCGACCTGCTGCGTTGTTTTTGAAGATGCCCTTGCCGGTATTGAAGCTGGTTTGCGCGCGGGTATGACCGTGATTGCACTAGCTACTACGCATACGCATGCTGAACTGGCCGATACTGGCGCAGCCTTAATTGTCGACGATTTCACCGGCTTAACGGTTGATGCGGTAAGAGCACTGGTAACGGCTGGTTAACGCTCAGAATTGGTCCATGACCTTTTCAATTGTTGTAGCTTTGCGGGATAGTTGTATGTCAATTTCAAGACCTCAATCGTTGAACTCATCTTCAAAAACGGCTCTGACGCCCGCAGAAAAAGGCTTTTTCTTCCCGCCCGAATGGCATCCGCACGTGGCTACGTGGCTTAGCTGGCCGCATACCGAAGCATCGTGGACACGAGAGCGGCAGGAATTGATGTTCCCAGCTTATATCGAGTTTATCAAGGCCATCGCCAGAAGTGAGCAGGTATGCATAAACGCCCATGATGAAACGGTAATACAAGCCGCTACGTTGCGTTTGCAACTGGCGGGGGCCGATATGAGCCGTATCACACTCCTACCCCACTTAACCAACGATTCGTGGTGCCGCGACCACGGGCCCGCTTTTCTAATTAACCCCGCAAAAAAGGAGCGTATGATTGTTAACTGGGGCTACAATGCCTGGGGTAACAAATATCCACCTTATAATTTTGATGACCTGATTCCGGTACAGATTGCCCACTACCGCCACCTCGACTACGTAACACCGACAGCATCCACTGGGAATATTATTATGGAAGGTGGCTCGGTAGAATTTAATTGGGTGGGAACGGTACTGACCAGCCGGGCCTGCCTGCTCAATCAAAATCGCAACAGCCACCTCACGCAGACCGAGATTGAGCGCTATCTGTGCGATTATTACGGCGTCCAGCAGGTGCTCTGGGTAGAAGAAGGTATTGTAGGTGACGACACCGACGGCCACATCGACGACACGGTGCGGTTTGTGAACGAAGACACCGTTCTTGCGGCTTATGAAGCCAATCGGGCGGATGAGAACTTTCCCCTTTTAGAGGAAATCCATCGGGAATTGCGCGCCATGCGGCTGTTGAACGGCAAACAACTGACCGTTGTTGAGTTGCCTATGCCCGACCCGGTCGTCAGCGATGGGCTTCGGTTGCCTGCGTCTTACGCGAACTTTCTGATCACAAATGGAGCCGTCATTGTACCAACGTTCCGCTGCCGCAAGGACCAACTGGCCCTGGACATCATTGGTCAATGCTTCCCTGACCGGAAAATCGTGGGAATCGATTCAACGGATATTGTCTGGGGACTCGGCAGTTTTCATTGTCTGAGCCAGCAGGAACCAACCGTCTGACCTATGTATGATAACAAGTTCTTCCGCTCTGTTACCAACACATCCAACGGCGAGGTAAGCAACGAAACCGTGTTTCACTATCACCAGCAGGGACGGGTTGTCTGGGCTGATTATGGAGGTGGGGGCATCACAAAAGGGTTGCTGATTGCCACCATGCAGGACAACGACTGTTTAGACATGCGCTATCAGCACGTAAATGTGCAAGGCGAGCTGATGACGGGTCGTTGCTACTCGACACCCGAACAGTTGCCCGATGGCCGTATTCGCCTTCATGAACGCTGGCAGTGGACCAGCGGTGACGGTTCGTCGGGCGAATCCATCGTTGAGGAAGTTTTTCCGGCTTCCTTTCAGGAAATCAATGGCGAGACTGACACGCATTTACCACGAATAGCAGCCTGAATCAAAATTGTACTAGTTATAACGAACTGGTAAAGGCCGCCTTTTCTCAATAAGCGCGGCAGTAGGCCGTTAGTAAGAAACAGATGTTTTTAGCCCCGAATCGGTTTTTGACTCAATCTAAAACCAGTAAATCCAATTTCATGCGCCAACTAACAGGCGGTTTTTTGCTGGTCTATCTCCTGGCAGCCTGTAAAACAGTCGCGCCAGTGGTTCAGCAAACTCCCTCTCCATCAGTGATCCTATCACTAGGAAACAGGGTTTTCACCACCGATGATTTCTTTCAATCGTTTACCAAAAATCAATTGTCTTCGGATTCAGCCCAGCACACGGACGTCAACCAGTATTTTGACTCATACACCAACCTAAAGCTGAAGGTGGTGGCCGCCGAAGACGAAAAGCGGGATACAACCGAAGCGTTTCGTGAGGAGATGGCTACCTACCGCAAACAACTGGCGCAGTCATACCTGACCGACAAAGTGCTGATAGAGTCAATAACCGCAGAAGCGTATCAACGTATGCAGCAGGAGATCAGCGCGTCGCATATTCTGGTGCCCGTGGTTGAGGATGCGGCCCCTGCCGATACCCTGGCGGCTTATCAGGCGGCCCTTGACCTTCGCCAACGGGCGCTGACAGGCGAAGACTTTGCCAAACTGGCCCGCGAACATTCGCAGGACATCACTACGGCGTCAACCGGTGGCAACCTGGGCTATTTCACTGCGTTTTCTGTTGTTTATCCACTCGAAACAGCCGCCTACACGACGCCTGTCGGGACCGTATCGATGCCCGTTCGGACGCGATTTGGTTATCACCTTGTGCGGGTTAACGACCGGCGGCCAGCGCGCGGAATCGTACGTGTCGCTCACGTGCTGGTCAGGGTTAATGAAGGGGCTAACGAAAACGAAACAAAAGCGGCCCAGGACCGCATCGATGCTGCCTACACCCGGCTACAAAAAGGAGAATCCTTTGAAACGGTATGCCGCGAAGTCTCCGACGACGTAACGTCGAGGGCCAATGGTGGGTTGCTGCCCAGCTTTGAAACCGGTCGGCAGGTAGCTCCGTTTGAAGAGGCCGCCTTTTCTCTTGCCAAGCCCGGTGACCTGTCAAAGCCAGTGCGTACCAGCTACGGTTGGCATATTCTCAAACTCATTGACCGGCGGGGTATTGCTCCATTTGCCGATCTGGCCCCAACCCTTCGCCAGCGCGTAACGACTGATACGCGCGCCGACGTGCTACGGCAGTCCACCATACAACGGCTAAGGAATGAGTACGTTGTTAGTGAAAACAAACCCATCCTTGAAAGTGCCCTACAGAAAGCCGACAGTACGTTACTACGCGGTAAGTGGCAATACACCGAGCCGCTTGACCCCGTTCTGCAAAACAAGCCAATCCTGACCATTGCGGATCAGTCTTATACGGTCAACGAGTTTTTCAACTACGTTCAACAGCGGCAGCAAGTGCCACGCAATCCGGCTATGACCACTAGCGCGGCAACCTCCGCCACAACACCTGCCCAGGCAGGGTCACCAGCCGTGGCCATGCGTCGGTTCTTTAACCGCTACGTAGGCGATCGACTCATAGCGACTGAAGAAAAAAATTTAGACCAAAAATCGCCGGAGTTCCGTGCCCTGATTAACGAAATTCATGATGGGGTGCTACTTTCCCAGATGATGGAACAGAACGTGTGGGAGCGTTCGATGGCCGACTCTACGGGTCAGCGAGCTTACTTTGAGCAGCACAAAGACAATTACCAGTTTGCCGAACGAGCACAGGCAAGCATCATTGTTGCACAGAACGACGCACAGTTGAAACAAGCCACCGAGATGCTCAGCGGTAAACCACCCTACCAGCTTCGGCGGTCGGGCCCAGCCCTGATTTATGATCGGAACCAAACTTCGCTTACCTCAAGCCAGCATCAAAGCCTGCTGGATGTGCTGACGGTGCTGATACGCAACCCCGACTATGTTGTTGAGGTGACTGGCTCACACGATCTGGCAGAACTCGACTCTGTTTCGGCCGGGCGGATCCGGGCTGTGGTAAGTTTTCTGCAACAAAATGGTATATCGCTCAGTCGCATTACCGAGAAGGACTACCAGGGTGTGACCAGACAGGGTTCCAAAGACCCTTACATGCAACGTACTATTACGTTTCAATATTTTTCCTTTTCAAAGTCCGACGTTGCCAGAGTGCTGAATGATCGACTTCAGCAATCATCTGGAAGTACATCAGCCAGTGACTCAGCTGTACTGATTACGGAGGGGTTGTTTACAAGGGGTATGAATCCCTATCTTGATGCTGTAGCCCCATGGCAGCCTGGTACCACAATCCTGCACCCAGCAGGCAGGGCCGTGGCACTGACCATTGTTCGTGTTGAACCCGCCCGTCCCAAAACATTTGCCGAGGCACGAGGTACGGTCATCAACGACTACCAGGCGGTGCTGGAAAAACAGTGGCTGGCCCAGCTTCGGCAGAAGTACCCCGTTAAGGTTAATGAACAGGAAATAAAAAAGTTAGCAAAGTAAAACCAGTAGCGCGCAGAATTCTTGTTCGGGCTACGTTAGGTGTAATATGGGACCAATCTGCCGGGACTCCTCATTTAGCAGAAGACAAGTCGTCTATAACCCATATCGCTGGCCAGCCGACTTAAAAAAACTTAAATCTAGACGTGTACGATAGTTCCTTTCGTACCTTTAACACATGAAGAAAGTAATCAGCAGTACGCTCATCGGGTTGGTTGGCTGGTG
Source organism: Spirosoma sp. (assembly GCA_028288385.1). Taxonomy (GTDB): domain Bacteria; phylum Bacteroidota; class Bacteroidia; order Cytophagales; family Spirosomataceae; genus Spirosoma. Next base: position 1,696 of record JAQBNX010000682.1, on the reverse strand, counting down.
TCTGACTGTCCCCGTATTTGGGCAGGGCCAGGGCGTTAGCCTGAATAAAATCATTGCAAAAGTCGATAACTACTACGTTCTCCGGTCTGACTTGGAAGAAACAGTTCAATCATACGTTGGGCAGAACCAGACACCCCCGCCCCGTTGCCAGTTGCTGGAGAGTCTGGTTGTTAATAAAATGATGCTCGCGAAGGCCGATATCGACTCGGTGGTTGTTGAGGAAAAAATTGTGGACAGCGAACTCGATCAGCGCATGAGCTACATGGTTCAGCAGTTCGGCTCCGACAAAAACATCGTTGAAGCCTATGGCAAGAGCCTGGAAATGCTAAAGAGCGAGTTGCGGCAGCAGGTGAAAGACCAGAAGATTGTGCAGAAGATGCAGCAGAAAATAACGACCGACATGAAGGTGACGCCCCGTGAAGTTCGTAAGTTTTTCGATGCCATCCCTAAAGACAGCCTGCCCTACATGCCCGCTGAGGTAGAGGTAGGGCAAATTGTCCGGTTTGCCAAACCCACCAAAGAGCAGAAAGAAGCCCTGCGCCAGCGCTTGTTGGATTTTAAAGAGCGTGTATTAAAAGGAGAGGATTTTGCTAAGCTCGCTAAAGAGAACTCCGAAGATGTTGGCTCTGCGCCCAACGGGGGCGATCTCGGCTTTGCCAAGCGTGGAGCCATGGTTGCGCCGTTTGAAGGGGCAGCCCTCAAGCTTAAGCCTAACGAAATGTCTGACGTAGTAGAGTCCGATTTTGGACTTCACCTGATTCAACTGCTCGAAACGCGCGGTGCCGAGTACCACGCCCGTCACATTCTGCTTCGCCCGGACTACAACCGGCTCGACCAGACCGGCCCCACGCACTACCTGGACAGTTTAAAGAACCTGATTGCTATTGACTCCCTGAAATTCGAGAAAGCGGCTCACGACTACTCCGAAGACAAGGCCACGGCCGATGCGGGTGGGCTGCTGCGTGACCCACAAACGGGAAGCAGCCGCCTGGCCATGGATGGCTCTATGGAATACGCCATGTTTCAGATGCTCGACACCATGAAAGTAGGTGGCATTTCGGCTCCGCTGCCGTACCGCACCGAAGATGGCAAGAGCGCCGTACGGCTGTTGTACTTCAAAAGCAAAGTGCCCCCACACACGGCCGAATTCAAGGCCGACTTCGAGAAGTTGCAGCGCATTGTGCTTACCAATAAATAGAACCGCGCGATCGACGACTGGTTCCGCAAATCCGTTGCCGACGTGTACATTACGGTTGATCCTGAATTCCAGACTTGTAAAATCTTCGGCACAACCCAGGGCAGCGCAGCCAGTTTAGGCAGCGGAGGGAATTAGGGATGCAGATTAACGATAAACGAACACTTACTTTCGTTTATCGTTAATCTGCATCCATTAATCATTAATCACTCATAACCAGATAAAAGTGCCTTATACATCCGACGTTGCGGCTGCGGAAGCCCTTACCAGCTCTTACCAAAAACTCAAGTCCGAAATATCTAAAGTCGTTATTGGCCAGGATGACACGGTCCGGCTACTACTGACGGCTATTTTCTGCCAGGGGCACTGCCTGCTGGTGGGAGTTCCGGGACTAGCCAAAACGCTGTTGATTCAGACCATTGCCGGCGCCCTGGACCTTGATTTTAACCGGATTCAGTTTACGCCCGACCTGATGCCGTCTGATATTCTCGGCTCCGAAAC
>JAQBNX010000793.1 GCA_028288385.1 Spirosoma sp. | reverse complement strand
AAATGGCGGTGCGCTTTTCCTCGATTTGCGCTTGCAATTCGGCGATCGACTGTTCGTTTTGTGCGACGGAATCATTCGTCTTTTTTTCCATGAACTGCGCGAAGGAGTTCAGGGCGGCCAGTTTGCGCGAGGCATCGGCGACGAGCGATTCGGGAGTGGCCCCCGTCGATTTACCCATCGTCCCCAACATAACCTTGACGGTCATGCGTTTGGTGTCGAGCGGCAATTCGGCGGGCAACGAGGCGAGGGTTTCGAGCATCTGCTCGGCGCCGAAACTTGATTCTGTCAACTTGGCAGCACGGTAGATGGCGGCAAAATCAAGCGGTGTGCCTGGATCGGTCGCAGGAAGGGCGGCGCCGTCCACCTGGACTTCATCCAAATTGGGGCCATGAGCATCGCGCGCAATGTCAGCGACGCTTTTGGCAGTGGGGCGTTCGCCGCGCGGCGCGTCCATGTCGTAGGAAAGGCGCGCGTTTTCGGGTAGCGGCAGGTCGTCGGTGGTGATGTCCTCGGACCGGAGTTGAGTAATGTCAACGGACGCGGCATCGGGAGGCAGTTCAACCAGCAGCGAACCCGCTTTACGAAGCGTACTGAAAAGGTTCATCTTTGCGTGCGGAGTGTAGAACGCGGGACGGAAATTTGGCTGGATTTTGTTCAACGCGCGCTTAGATAGTGGTTAACATGCGCTCGAAGGGCGCCAATTCTTCCAAAACCTGCGTCATGGCGTTGGTCTGGCTGACGACATCGTCAATATCGCCCAATACCTGTTCGGGGGCGCGGGCCAGAAGTTCGTCGGAGATGAGGCCGAAGGTATCTTCCAAAAGCGCGAGTTGCTGGGTCAAGTTGGCGACGATTTTCCCGATACGCGCGATGAAATCGCGGCGACGTCCCAGAACTTCCAAACGCTTTTCGAGGATGGCTTTGGTGGAATCGTCGGTTTCATCGTCGCGCTGGGCTTGTAGTTGGTCGAGGTCGCGCGTGTAGGTGGCCTGCAAGAACTGCACGCAGTCGCGCGTCCACTTGTCGTTGAGTTCGAGTGGATCGGGCGACCGGTGCATGGGAGTCGGGTGGACTTCCTGCTGGGCATCGAGCAGATAGTTGCGGAACTGCTGGTCTTTAAGCGCGAACTGGAGAAACTTTTCCAGAAGAAAATCGAGCTTGCGAAGCACCTCGCGCATCCATTTTTTGTCACTGGCCGCCTGTTGCTCGATTTCGCGGCGGGCCTGTTCGAGCTTTGTATAGCGGGCGCGCAGACTGGGGCGCAGTCGCGGCAAGGTCTGGTCCTTAATTTTCTGACGGTGGGCCTCGACCTCGGCGTCGCTGCGGGCGCTGAGGCGGGTCTCGAACCACTTCGAGTCGGGGACGAATATAAGATAGGCGGCTTCGGCGACTAAGCCCGCGAGCAATAGCGGTATCGAGCCCACCGCCGCAGCCAGCGCCACAACCGACGCCATGCCAATCACATTGCCGTTTTCACCGAGGGCGACCAAATAACGATTTTTCATCGAAAAAACTACTTCGAGCATTCAGGGGAAGGAAAGTGTTGCCCTGCCTCCCCCGCACTTTTTACAGTCGCGGAAACAAATCGCGAATTTCTTGCCTAAGTTGCCCGAATTCGGGCAGGGACGAGATATTATCTTGCCAGGCGAGTCCGCGTTCGATGAGATTGAAACTCGCCTGCACGCGGGCGCCGGGAATCGGGTTGCCCGCTTCATCGCGGTCGCGGCCCAACACCCACACAGTGTCGGCGATTTGGAGGGCCGCCGAAATATCGTGAGTGATAAGAATGAAGGTCATCAGCTCATCCTGAGCGGCGATGTCGTGGATGAAACGCGTCAGGGTTTCTTGAGCCAGAATATCGAGGCCGGAAAACGGCTCGTCCATAAGCAGGAAGGCATCGGAACACATGAACTGCTGCGCGATGGCGGCGCGTTGGCGCTGGCCTCCCGATAGTTGCGAGGGGTATTTGCTTCCGTGTTCGGCCAAACCAAAGCGCCCCAGCAAATCGGCGGCTTTTTCGCGGGCGGCATTGCCCTTGAGCCCGATTTGCTTTCCATCGACCATGAGGTTGCCCTGCACAGTGCGATGGGCGAACAGGGGATAGTGCTGGGCGACGACACCGATTTGCCCGCGCCGCACCGGTTTTTGCCCCGTTCCAACCAAAACCTGTCCCGAGTCGGGAGTTTCCAGACCGGCCAAAAGCCGGAACAGGGTAGTTTTGCCCACGCCGGATGGCCCCAGCAGGGCCACGACCTGCCCTTGCAGACAATCGGGACGCACGAGGTTTTTCACTTCGAGGTTCACGTCGCGCAGAATGGGCACGCCCTCATAGGATTTGGAAACGCCTTCGAGATGAAGCAGAGTTTCTTTGAGTTGGTAAGGATGCGGGGTGTTCATTTGCGCTCCAGGGTGAGGACGGAATAGGGGCAGCAGAGGCGGCGCAGCCACTCGATGCCGTAATCTTGCACCATGCCGACAATGAGGATGACGAGCTGAATGGCGAAAACCTCGGCGAGCATGAAGTGC
>JAQBNX010000681.1 GCA_028288385.1 Spirosoma sp. | reverse complement strand
CACCTGTTGATTTGCCTTTTTTCACGCGGGCACCATTCAGACTACCCAGCTTATAGCTGAATGTGAGCCGTATACTGGAATTATAAATGTACTGCCGGTAATCCTGCGCAAACTGGGCCGAGTTCAGCACCGAGGTAAACCGCATTCCATTCGTCAGGAAATTCTCGGCCGCCAGTCCCAGGCTACCCCGTTTGTTAGTGAATTCCTTGCGGGCACCCAGTGAATACTGGGCAAAGCCAATTCGGTAGCCCTGCAACTGAATGTCGCGACCCCGGTAGCCAAAATTGGCCTGAATCGCCCAGCCCTTATCCAACTGAAGCTGGGTATCGAAGCGGCTGCCCATCCGAAACCCCGTATTGGTAAGCGTTATGGATTGGCCCGCCAGGTTGAGCGCCACCCCGCTGATGTAGCGATACATAATATCAATATTTGTATTGACACTCCAGCGGGGGGTGATGTTAATGGTGGCAAACAGGTTGGTGCCATAGTTATATTCCTTACCTACATTCTGTACGCGGGTGACTACGGCGCCCGCCAGCGTATCGGACCGTTGACTCACCGATTGAATATCATCGGTGTTAAGCCGGGTGTACAGCGTGAAATTGAGGTACGTTTTTTTGATAGACGTACTGTAGCCAAACTCAACCCGATCCGTCGTTTCGGGTTTCAGATATGGGTTACCCACGCGAATATTGAGCGGATTGGCTGCGTTGAAATTTGGGTTAAGATCCTGGACATTGGGTCGTTGAATCCGCCGGTTATAGGCCAGCTTGAGCGTAGTGCTTTCGCCTATTTTCTTCGAGATATTAAGGCTGGGCACCAACTTGCCGTAGTCCGGTATTAAGATTGGCCCCTGTCCACCTGCCGAGGCCTCAATGCTCGTATACTCGTAGCGTAGGCCGGCCTTTATACTTACTTTGCTGCGTGTAGTGAGCGTGTAGGAGAGGTAAGCTGCGGAGATGTTCTGGGCGTAATTCAGCGAGCCAGCCGGACGCCGGTCGTCAGCGACATAATCCGATAGGGGTCCGGCCAACTGGTACTGATACAGGCTGTTGACCTGCCGACGCGTTTCCTTCCCACCGAATTCAAGTTGCTGATGCTGGCTCAGGGGCGTCTGATAATCCAGCTGCAGCACATATTCCTGGCTGGTGTTGAAATTCAGGTTACGTTGCCGACTGACGAGTTGATCGGTCGAATCAAGTAGGCTGGCGTCAAAATTATTGGTCAGGTGATTCTGGCTATACTGTGCCGAGATGCTCAATTCTTTTTGAGGACGGTCTTCGTAATGCGTGTAGGTATGCAGGTAATCAACGTTCATATCCACCGAGTTCGACAGATCCTGGCTATTCACATTACGTCCGGAGGGTAGGCCCGATGCCCCATTGGTAAACAGCGTCGTAGCAAAACGTTGGTTTCGGTTTAAATCCCGTACGCCAATACGCACCCCGGCGGTTAGCGATTGATCCTTGGCCAGATCGTAGTCCAGCCCTAGCGCATACTGCCCAAACAGGCCCTTGTCAAATCCATCAGCATGCTGACGCGTACGGATGGGTGCAGCTAAACCGGGCAGGAAAGTCGTCTGATTAAGGTCAGACGCTGATTTATTATAAACCGCCCGGCCATTTCCATTCAGGTTAACGCCCAGTTTGCCCTGCCGAAAGGAGCCATTCAATCCCAGGGTTGAGGCCCGGTTACCAACTCCGCCATCAACGTCGAGGTGTAGGCCCTGCAAGGTGTTTTTCTTGGTGATGATGTTGATAATGCCTCCACTCCCTTCGGCGTCATATTTAGCCGAAGGAGACTTAATGACTTCGACCGTTTTGATCAGGTCGGCTGGAATCTGCCGCAGGGCATCGGCCAGGTTACCCGCCAGAATGGAGGAGGGTTTGTTGTTGATCAACACCCGCAAGTTTGCGCTTCCCTGAAGAGAGACATTACCGGCCAGATCCACCGACAACATGGGTACTTTTTTAAGAATATCGGTCGCGTCGCCCCCTTTGGCGGCTAAATCAACATCGGCATTATAGACCAGCCGGTCAACCCGATCTTCCACGAGCGCTTTCTTGCCCGCTACGGTCACCTCATTGAGCGTTCGGGTGCTGGCACTAAGCCGGATCACACCCACGTCTTTCGTCTGTCCTTTGCTAACGATTACGTCAGCTATCGTTTTGTTGGTGTAGCCCAGAAATGAAATCAGCAGCTTGTATGAGCCCGGAGCCAGCCGGGGAATGGCAAACTTACCTTTCTGGTCGGCTACCGTCCCATCGATTAACTTGTTGGTGAGGGTATTGTAGAGGGCCACGTTGGCAAATTCTACGGCGCGTGTCAGGGTCGAATCGACGATATAGCCCACAATTCTTGCATTCCCCCTGGTAGAAATAACTCCCTCTGGATTGGGGGCCAGCTGAGTTGAGTCCGGGATAATGGGCGGAGCCGGATTAAGCGTATCAGGCAGCGGTATCGAATTGCCAGCAGGCGTTTGAGCCAGCGTGCTACCCACAGTCAATAAAAAAAGAAGACCCGTAATTTTAAGCCACATAACGTGAGAGAGGTTGTATAATAAAATAGCATGCAACAAAGGTGCCCCAGAGCGGCTGGCAGAAGAAGTTAAGGTTTTCCAATCCCAGTTTTGCTCGGCTGAACACCCCCTATGACTGTTAAGTAGCCTCTAGCCAACCAAGAGCGGTTGGCTAGAGGCTACTTAATAAACTGGCCTTTATCGTCGAACATCAAGTCTTTGCCGCCCACATTCGCTTCATAGGTCTTCTTACCTTTTACATCGACAATTTCGGCCGCTTCCTTAATTTTCTTACCCGCGTGGTGCCTGGCTACGTACTCGCGTACAGAGGAAGGCAGCGCCGACACGGCGATGGTTGTTTCTGTTGCTAGTACATTGCCTTTTGCATCGATGACCAGCGACATTTCCTTCCCATTGTAGGTCAGGCCCGCTTCATAATTTCCGTCTTCTTTCTCCCATTTTATCCCCTTTGCCCCTGGGTATAGTCGGGCTACAGCGGCTTTGGCAGCCAGAGGAACATCAATGGTAGCGTGCTTTACAGCCTTATGAAAATTAGCGTTATTACGACCAAAGGTAGCGGGGGCACGATTGGCTAATGCCATCAAGGCTAGTGCGCTCACAAGCAAGGTCCTTTTCATAGTAGTATCCAGGTTAAGTTTTTAAATCAAATCTACCCCGGCATTCTAAAGCAATTTTGAAGTTTTATTAGCCCTCACCGTCAATTAGAATTCGATTTGAAACACGTGCCGACGTATCGTCGATACGTAGTGGTAATGAACGCTCATTCCGTACTGAAGGGCAATTTCTTTGACTAAGGCTAACCCCAGTCCGGTGGACTGAGGCAGAGCGTGATTCCTGACGAACCGGCCAAAAAGTTCTTCCTGGGGAAACGGGAGCGGATCGCCTTCGTTGGTGATGCAAAAATCGTTGGTACCCACCTGCACCAGAATTAAACTGTTTGAATCACTGTGGCGAACGGCGTTTTTTATCAGATTAGAAAAAAGTACGTCAGCGAGTTGCCGATTCAACGGCCGGTAGGGACCATCGTTAATCAGCCGGGTAATGGTGAGGCCTTTGTGTGCGATAAAATCCGAATAGTTGTCCAACACCTGCCTAACCAGTTCACCAATATTAACTGATTCGTTTTGGGCAAATTGGTGATTGTCTATTTTAGCCAGCAACAGTAGCGACTGGTTCATGGCAGAGAGCCGCTTAATTTCCCGTTGCGAACGTTGAATCCGGTCCAGATCACTCTCATTTAACCGCTCCGACTGTTGCAAAAGGTCCAACTCGAAGGACAACACACTCAACGGCGTTTGCATCTCGTGCGAGGCATTATCCGTAAACTGCTTCTGCTGAGCGTATTGATGGCGGGTCCGGCGACTCATGGCCTGGAGTGACTGGCCCAGCAACCTGAACTCTTCCACATCACTGGCTGGAAACGCGACTTCGTCGGACCCGTCGACCCGAAACTGCTCTAATTGGTGAATAATACCATAAAAAGGCTGCCAGATGCGCCGGGAAACCAGTACGTCGGCCCCTAGTAGCAGCAGCACGACAACTAGGAAACAAACAATAACCCCTACCGATAACGCACTGGCGATTTCATCAAACTCCAGGTAGGACTGCTGAAGGCGTATGGTATACGACTGTTTCCCACCAGAATAACTCGAATGCAGCACCCGAAAGGTAACCTGTTCTTTTTCCTGTGGATCAAAGGCAAGGGAGTCGGTAAACGTAGTGGCTGCCTGAAGCAACTGGCCGGATGGACGAATCCGGATGTTCGGGTCCCACCCAGGAAGCGCGGCTGCAGGGGGAGGATGCTGTCGAAGTTCCTCCTTAACCTGGCTGAGTGAACTAAGCAACAACTCATCAATTTCATGCTGGATGTTTCGATGAATAAAATAGTTCAGCAGAAAAACACCCCCCAAGGCAATAGGAAGAGCGGCAAGCAGCAAATAGAGAGCCGTTTTATGAATCAGCTTCATTGCTCCGCCGTGAAAATATAACCCGCTCCGTAGCGCGTAGTAATGTAATCCGGACTCCCGGCGTCAAGCAGTTTTCGGCGCAGATTCCTCACGTGGGTATAGAGAAAATCATGTGAGTCAATCCCATCCATATAGTCACCCCAGACGTGTTCAACAATGGCTGATTTAGATAAGAGTCTATTTTTATTAGTGACCAGAAATAACAGCAGTTCATATTCTTTGACCGTTAACTCCATCGACTGGTTGTTTACCAGCACCTGTTTTCGGGCGGGCACAATCGTAATAACGCCGAAAACAAGCTGTGTTTCTCCTTCATGCTGTCGCCGGCGCATCAGCGACCGAATGCGGGCGTTTAACTCGGGCAGATGAAACGGTTTGGTCAGGTAATCATCGGCGCCTAACTCTAAACCGGTAAGCTTATCATCCAGCGAATTTTTGGCCGATACAATGATAATCCCAGCCTGGGCGTGGGCTTCTTTCAATTGGTTAACAATTGCCAGGCCATTGCCATCGGGCAGGGTTATATCCACCACAATACAATCGTATTCATAATCATGCACTTTCTCAGAAGCTTTTCGGAAGGTATCAGCGGTGGTTACATTATAAAGCTCGCCCTCTAAATAGTGGCGCATGGCCACCAGTAACGACGGTTCGTCTTCAATCAGCAAAATTTTCATTGTCCTTCGGTCAGCTTAATTTCAAAAGTACAATCCCAAAACTGAATACATTTTGAAGCTCGGTTTTCAGCCATGTGAAGATCCTTCTCTTGCTTTGTTTAAAACGTTTTAGCTAGTCAACGGCTGATTCTCTCGGTTAACCAGCTACAGATTCTCTTAAGGTTTCGCCTTTTATTTTGCACCGTGCCATCCAAACGCAACCACATCCTCCCAACATAATACACCAACAGAGCACAGGGTCGCTGTGATAAACAATAACTTATGAAACCAGGCAAGGGATTACGTTCTTTACTCATGGCCTGGTGGCTGGTCAGTTTGTTTTCGTTACTCACGCTGGTTGCATCTGTTGGGCAGCCCCTGAACACGCTGTCGCTTCGGGCCCAGTGGGATAGTATTCCTACCCAACCTGCTCCACTCCGATAGGTTACGCCGGCTCTATTAATTCCGGCTGGGCTGGCCTTATCGCCTGATTATCCGAACAGTCATGTCGACCGTTATTACGTGCGAGGTGAGATTCAGGATAAGCTGCATTTTCGGACCAGGGCAGACGATTACTTACAATATGCACCCATGGCAGGTTGGGTAGGGTTGAGTCTGGCAGGTGCGCCCGGCCGCTCAACACCCCTTGACCGGGCGGGCATTGCCCTGCTGGCTCATGGTCTAACGACGGTATTGGTGCTCAGTTTGAAACAGATTACCCACGAACTTCGGCCCGACGGCTCCGACTCCTATTCGTTTCCCTCAGGTCATACGGCACTGGCTTTCACTGGCGCGGGTTTACTCGATCGGGAGTTTGGTCGTGTCAGTCCGCTCATCCCCATTGGTGGCTATGCCGTGGCCACATCGACGGGCCTCTTACGGATGACGAATGACAAACACTGGGTATCGGACGTACTGGTTGGAGCTGGCATCGGCTTGCTCTCCGCTGAGGTGGCGTATCATGTTTATCCATGGCTGAAACGCAAATTTGTTCGTCGTAAACCGGCTATGCATTAGTAAAACCCTGTTTAATTATGCCCACTCGGAGCTTCATCGGAATGACCCTGACGCTTGTCTTCGTTTTACTGCCAGACTTGATTCTGGCGCAGTATCCAGTGATCAATAACAACCCAGTTGGCCGGGCGTTGCTGACGGCGGGTTTGGACCAGGTGTATAACAACCAGTTCAATGCGGCTGAGGCTACCTTCGCCCGATTGGAGAAACTGGCTCCGGGCCATCCGGCCATCGATTTACTGCGGGGTGTTCGTTTGTTTTATCAATGGTTTCCGGCCCGCACCGACGTAACCCTTAAGCAGCGCTGTCTGTCCCAGTTAGAACTATCTGCCCGCAAAGCCAACGACTGGCAAAAAGCCAGAAATGAAGGCTCCGACCGTAATTCGGCAGACCGTACTGCGACTGAGCAGCCCGAAGCCATGTTTGTGTACTTCACCGCCGAGGCAATGCTGGCTAAAATCAGTCATTATGAACATGAACCGTTCGCCACCATCCGACATGCTAAAAATGCGTACCCCTTCATTCAGAAAGGCAAGGCATTCCAGCAGCACTACCCCGATTTTTACTTGTCAACCGGCCTTTACAATTTCTACCGAGAGGTGTATCCACAAATTCATCCTTTCTATAAATCGGTGGCCTGGGTCATGACCGCTGGGGATAAAAAACTGGGTCTGAATCAACTTCAGATAGCCGCCCGGCAGGCGCTTTTCGTGCGAACAGAAGCCATTCTCTACCTCACCCATCTCCTGACCGACTACGAAAAGAGACCAAGCGAAGCGCTGCCCTATCTGGCTCAATTGACCGAACGGTATCCTAACAATCCCTACTGGCGGTATAAATACGCCGAAGCCCTGCTGAATGCGCACCAGACAGACTCCATACCTAACCTGATTGCCAAACTGATGGGGGCCAAAGAGATGGTTTTTCAGCAAATGGGAACGCTGCTGAAAGCCCGTTATGCCCTGGAAAATGGTCAGCAGTCTGCGGCCCGCACATGGGCCATTGAAGTTGTGAACAGTGCGGTGCGGGAAGAAACCGTGCGGTGCGGGAAGAAACCGTGCGGGCCTATGCCTATCAGGTACTGGCGCGGGCCGCCCGGCAGAGTGGACAGGAAAACCAGGCCCGGCACTACTACAGGCAAATGCTCCAGTTTGCCGAGTTTCCGGTATTACGTAATGAGGCTCCCTAATTAAGCAGTATGTGTTTATATAAACTACTTTTCTGGATGAGCACTTGGCTTGTATGTCAGGCTCTTCCCGGCTATAGCCAGGACACCCTGGTTCACCGAAGTTTGGATTATTACCTTGACCAGGGTTTGGCGAATAGTCCACTGCTGAAAGAAAATAGCAATGCGATTACGCTGAATCGGTTTGACAGCCTGATTAATGTAGCCATCAATAAACCCTATGTGCAGGCTATAGGTCAGTACCTCTACGCGCCGGCCGGAACGAACTGGGGTTATGACCAAAATACCACCAACGGCGGCCAATACACGGGTTTAATCCAGGCGAATCGCAACCTGCTCTACCGTCGCAACCTCCGAATTCAAAACAATCTAAATGCCGCCCTGCGCGATTCGGTGGTTAATACTATTCATATTAATCAGAACGACCTGCAAAAATCCATTATCGACCTTTACCTGACGGCCTATCAGGATTATCAGCAGATGGTCATTTTCGGCGATTTATACCAAATTCTTACCCGCCAGAACGACGTACTGAAAGAGTTGCTGCGAAAAGCCCTGTTCAATCAGTCCGATTACCTGGCGTTTCGGGTGGACTGGCAGCAAAGCGAAGTAAATTATGAAGCGGCTAAGGTGCAGTTTTTACAGGATTTACTCCTCCTCAATACGCTTTGCAATATTCCCGAAACAGGCCTGGTCCGACTGGAGAAACCGGCGCTGTCCCCCCTGGCCCGGTTCACGCTCGACAACAACCCATATCTGCTCAGGTTCCGCTATGACAGCGTTATTGTGGAACGGAATCGTCGGGTAATCGACATCTTTTACCGACCCTCGCTGGACGTAGTGGTCAATGCAGGTACGAACGCAATCAGTTCTGATCTAATTGCCCGACGGATAGGTTACAGCGTAGGGTTGAATTTTACAATGCCGATCTACAACGGAAACCAGCGCCGGCTGCAATACCAGAAACTTGATGTGGCGCAGCTGACCATCCGAAATTATCGTAATCAGTATATAAATCGGTTCAACCTACAACTGCGAACGGTAAACGAGCAGCTACGCGTGAATCAGAACTTGGTAAGCTTAACCGAAAAACAGAATACGGATGTCGAAAATCTGCTGACCATTAGTCAAACCCGGTTGTATCGGGGCGATATATCGGCCATTGATTATCTGTTAATCGTGCAGCGTTACCTGAATATAAAACTGGCCCTGAACCAGTTAAACATTCAGCGGCAACGATTTATCAGTACGTTCAACTACCGAAACTTTTAACGCCATCTCTTAATCCATGCCCCAGTTCATGAAAAGATGTTTGTATTTAGCCGGGCTTGGGGGGCTACTCCTGCTATCCCGATGCGGCTCGTCGTCAACCAGCGACACGAGTACGCAGGCAGCCGAACCGCCCCGGCCAAAAACGCCAGTGGAGGTGACCACTGTCAAGGCCGATTCGTTTCGGGTAGAAAAAACGTTTCGGGGCATCACCTACTACCTCACCAGTGGCGACATTAAATCGCCGATAGCGGGGTACGTAACCAAAGTATACGTTAAAATCGGGGACCAGCTTCGCAAGGGGGCACCGCTGTTCGGACTGGAAACAAAAGAAGCCTATGCATTGGGGGGTAAAAATTACCTCAACGACCCAACGCTTAAAAACATTGGCCAATTGATCATCCGTGCGCCCGAAGCAGGCTTAATAACCTTAGTACAGGCCGAGGAGCGAGAATACGTGCAGGATGGCGCCGTGTTGGCCTCTTTCTCCGCGCCCGATATGTTCGTTTTCCTCATCGAAGTGCCCGTCGAACAGGATTCAGCTGTGCATGTTGGTAGTGTCTGCACCATTAAACTGCCAAACGGCCGGCAAATTGGCGGACGGATTTCCCGGACGCTGGCCATTACCGATTCACTCTCGCAGACCGAGCGGTTTGTGGTAAAACCAGACCACCCGATGGTGCTTCCGGCCCGACTCGGGCTCAACATCACGTTTACCGATCAGCAACATAACAACGTGCAGTCGCTGCCAACAGAAGCTGTACTGGCCAATGAACTCCAGACCGAATTCTGGGTCATGAAGCTCATTAACGACACGACGGCAATTCGTGTACCGGTTAAAACTGGACTCCAGCGCGATACCCATGTCGAAATTCTCAGCCCTCGTTTTAGTCCCAGGGATCGCTTCGTCAGTAAGGGCGGTTATGGGCTGGCCGATACGGCATCCGTCACGATAAGCAACCATCCACATGCCCACTGAACAACCCGGTTTTTTTCGCTTTCGTAAGCCAATTCTGGGGCTGCTTATTCTGCTGCTGGTGGGTGGCATTTTCGCCTACCGAAGTATCCAGGTATCCTTATTTCCCGAGCGAACGTTTCCCAAAATTAAAGTTATTGCCGACGCGGGTGAGCAGCCCGTTGAGCTGATGATGGTGGCCATTACCCAGCCACTGGAAAATGCCGTCAATCAGGTCGAGGGCGTCGAAATGGTACGTAGCACCACCAGCCGGGGCAGTTCTGAATTGTCCATTTACTTAAACTGGTCGGTAGATATGGACGTATCGCTGCAACGCGTCAATGCCCGGATCAACCAGATTCAGAATACGTTACTGCCCAATACGAACCTGTCGGTCGAGAAGATGTCTCCGTCGATTCTGCCGGTCATGGATTTTGCCCTGACCTCGAAAAGCCGCGATTTAATTGAACTGCGTAAACTGGCCATCTACACCATCCGGCCCTATCTGAGCCGGGTAACAGGCGTGTCGAATGTGCAGGTGATGGGTGGACGTACGAAAGAGTACTGGATTGTACTCCAGCCAGGCCAAATGGCTAGCCTGAACGTAACCCCGGCGACGATTACGACCGCGCTAAATAACACCAACTTTATCCAGGCCGATGGACTGGTTTCGGATTACCACCGGCTTTACCTGACGCTCACCGATGCGACGGTTCATTCCCGCCAGGATGTTGAAAACATTATCATTCGCAGTGATGGGCAGCGGGTGTTGCGCCTGGCCGACGTAGCAACGGTTGAGTTACATGAGCAGCAGGAATACACCAAAATTGAAGCCAACGGCAACGAAACCGTACTCGTCAACGTCGTTAAACAGCCTTCGGCCAACCTGATCAGCCTTAGCAATGGCATAACCCAGAAAGTAAACGAGTTGAAGAACCTGCTTCCGGCCGACGTTACGCTGACGCCCACCTATGTGCAGGCCGACTTTGTTAGCGATGCGGTTAAAAGCGTGACCGACAGTATTTTCATCGGATTGGTGCTGGCCATTATCGTCACCAGCTTATTTCTGCGGTCGCTGAAAGCGAGCCTCGTTATTCTGCTCACGATTCCGGTCATTCTGGGGACTTCTATTTTAGTCCTGTATGTGATGGGCTACACACTCGACATCATGACGCTGGGGGGTATAGCAGCCGCCATTGGACTGATTATCGACGATGCCGTTGTGATTGTCGAGCAGATTCACCGGGTAGAAGAAGAGTCCGGCCGCTCCCGCACCGGCTCACCGGCCGGTGCGGTGAATTCGCACGAAGGAAAGTCTGACGCCCTGACCATCCAGCAAGCCATCAGCTACCTTTTCCCCGCCATGATTGGCTCATCGCTCAGCACAATTGTCATTTTCATTCCCTTCTCGCTGATGAGTGGCGTAGCGGGTGCTTTCTTCCAGGTGCTGGCCACCACCATGGTCGTTACACTCACCTGCTCGTTTGGGATTACCTGGCTGGGTTTACCGGTAATTTATAACCTGTTCGGGTCCGGGAAGAAAAAGCAAAAAGACACCGCAACACACCCAGCAATAGGCAAATGGCTTTCGGTTTTCATTCACCGGCCGGTGCTGGCGCTGGGTCTGGCTGGCGTGATGGCCTTAGCCGTTTTTTTGATTTATAGCCGCCTGGAAACGGGCTTTCTGCCCGACATGGATGAAGGGTCAATCGTCCTCGATTACCACTCCGAACCGGGTACGTCGCTGGCTGAAACTAACGTCATGCTGACCGGGGTGGATAAACAGATAAAGACCATTCCGGAAGTAGCCGCGTTTTCACGACGGACAGGCGCACAGATGGGCTTTTTTATTACGGAACCCAACGGGGGCGACTACCTGATTTCGCTCAAAAAAGACCGTAGCCGCTCCACCAACGAAGTCATTGACGAACTGCGGGAGAAAATTGAAGCGACCCAACCGGGCCTGACCGTTGACTTTGGGCAGGTAATAGGCGACATGCTCGGTGATTTAATGAGTGAGCCTAACCCGGTAGAAGTAAAGATTTTCGGCAATGATGTCGCTGAAATTCGTCCCCTGGCCAACCAAATCAGTAACATCGTAACAAAAGTGCCCGGCACGGCCGACGTCTTCAATGGCATTACCATTGCCGGACCATCAATCGTATTCAGCCCGAAATCCACTGCCTTATTGCAGTTTGGCCTGACTCCACTCGACTTGCAAAACCAGTTGATGACCCGGTTGATGGGCAACGAGGTTGGAAATATTCTGGAAGGTAGTCAGTTCATCAAAATGCGACTTAAATATCCTGGCACCGGCAGTGATTTAGCACTTCTCAGGCAAAGCCCCGTATTTACCGCCGATGGCCGCAGCCGGTTGCTTTCCGACTTTGCCAGCGTGCGGGTTGATTCGGGAAGCGCCGAAATACAACGGGAAAACCTGCAACCGATGGTTGCCATTACGGCAAGCCTGGCGGGTCGTGACCTGGGCAGTGTAATGAGCGATATTCAACAGAAAGTAAGTAGTGGCGTAACGCTGGCCTCGGGTCAGCATATTGAGTATGGGGGGGCCTACGCCCAGCAGCAGCAGTCCTTCCGGGAATTGCTGCTCATTCTGCTATCGGCCTCCTTGCTGGTGTTCCTTGTGCTCCTGTTTGTGTTCCGGGACCTGAAAGCCGCGGGGCTGATTCTGTTGATTTCGGTATTAGGGGTGGCCGGTTCCTTTATTGCCCTGTTTATCACCAAAACCCCGCTCAATGTCGGTAGCTACACGGGCATTATCATGATTGTGGGCATCATTGCTGAGAACGCCATCTTTACCTTTCAACAGTTCGCT
>JAQBNX010000668.1 GCA_028288385.1 Spirosoma sp. | reverse complement strand
GGCGAACTTTTGGCCAGCCGGACCGTGCTGCTAAAACCCGTGCTGGCCATATCGAAAATAGCCTGCTCGTCTTTTTCTTTTTCAAGCACCGTTAGCCCCAGTGCAAACGCACTGATGTGACTCAGGTGCGAAACATAAGCCAGATGCAGGTCATGTTCCTGGGGGGTCATGTAGAACAACCGCATTCCAACATCGCGAAACAGGCTTTCGGCCAGCGCAAGGCTATCAGGGTGGCTCTTTTCACGATCGCAGATGATGAGGTTTTTGCCCGACAGTAATTCACGGAAAGCCGCGCCGGGTCCGGAATTTTCGGTACCTGCCATGGGGTGAGCCGCCACAAACTGAGTTCGTTTGGAATGGTTGTCCGCTACGTGGCAGATTAGTTCTTTCGTCGACCCCAGGTCCAGGACGGTAGCGCCGGGCAGCAGGTGATCGAGCACCGTTGGCAGGAGATCGACGATGGTGTTAACGGGCGTAGCGAGTACAACCAGCGTGCTTTGCAACACAGCTTCAACAAGGGGTAACACCTCGTCGACAATCCCCTTCGCCAGGGCCAGTTGCCCGTTCACCGGCGACGTATCGACGCCAATAAACCGCATTTTGGGGTATTTCTCGCGGATGGCCAGAGCAAGTGAACCACCCAGCAGGCCGATGCCAATGATGGAAACAGTCATAACAGGATCATGATAGATAAGCGATGAGTGGAGGTGAACTGCGGGACAATTCTCATCTTTCGTTATTTATTCTCCGTACGGCCTCCCAAATCCGCTCTTTCGGCAGGCACAGCGAAACCCGAACGTAGCGGTTGCCTTTGGGGCCGAAAATTGAGCCGGGTGCGATAAAAACGTGTTTACGCACCAGCAGTTCATCGACCAGCACTTGGGAGGACGCTACCGAATCGGGAAGTTTAGCCCACAGAAACAAGCCTTCCTGGTCGTTGGTGTACGTGCAGCCGAGGGCATCCAGGAAGGCTTTGACGGCATCAAGCCGGACTTCATACACCGCGTTTCGCTGGCGGTGCCAGTCGTCGGAGTTGGCCAGTGCTTCTACGGCTGCCTGCTGCATTGCCAGAAACATCCCAGAATCGACGTTGCTTTTAATGGTCAGTACCGCATCGACGTATGGCTTTGCCCCCGCCAGCCATCCCATGCGCCAGCCTGCCATGTTGTGCGATTTGCTCATCGAATTCAACTCAACGGCCACCTCCTTTGCTCCATCAATAGCCAGCAGACTAAGCGGTGGCTTCTTATTAAGAATCAGACTGTACGGATTGTCATGGCAGAGCAGCACCCGATGCTCATGCGCGAAGCGAACCGCCTGCTCAAACAGGGACCGGGTGGCGGGGGCACCGGTTGGCATGTGCGGATAATTCAGCCAGAGCAGCTTCGTTTTTTCAGCCGATGAGGTTTGGCCGACGATGTCGGCCATAGCACGCCAGTCAGGTTGCCAGCTTTCGCCGGGGCCACCCCGTTCGAGCAGCGGGTATTCGCTTACGGTAGCCCCCACCATCTGACTAACAGCGCGGTAGGCCGGATAGCCCAGTTCCGGCACCAGAACCCGATCTCCCTCATTGAGGAACGTCAGCGACAAATGGGTGATGCCTTCTTTAGAGCCGATCAGCGGTAAGATTTCTGTTTCCGGATCGAGTGCGACTCCGTACGTATGGCTGTAAAACCGGGCTATGGCCGCCCGAAACGCGGGAATCCCTTTTTAAGACTGGTACCCGTGCGCATCAGGTTGCAGAGCCGATGAAGTCAGGGCGTCGAGGGTAGCATCTGAGGGCATCATATCGGGGTTGCCAATCCCCATGTTTATGACGTCATGACCCGCCGAAATGAGTTGGCGGACCTCGGCTAATTTAACAGAAAAATAGTACTCCTGCGTTTGGTCGGCACGGTGGGCCAGTGGAATGATCACGTTCGGGTCAGACTGCCGAAGCAGTCAGGATTTTTACGGGATTAAACAAATGTACAGGGATAACCTGCCGCTATAGCGAACGGCAAAGATAAGGCTCAAGTGAATCTTGTTTTGGTTAATCTCGCATCACGCACTCCCCTACCGAACTAATTCATCAGCAAATTTGAGGTACTGCGCCCAGTCGTAATCCGTTACGTCGTGTTTGCCGGTTCGGTTATGATACCGGACAGTTTGCCCAACGGGTTGGTTCAGCCCCGGAAAAGTGGCCGTTCCCAGCCCCATTTTTCCAAAGAGTTTATAAGCAGGTTCAGCGGCAAGCGCCCCCATAAACTCTCCTTTCGGGTCGGACCACTGATCGCCGTCGGCACTGGCTATGTAGAGCGGGCGGGGCGCAATCAAGGCCAGAAACTCGTGCTGATCGACGGGCAATCCCGCTACGTTTTGATTATAGGTTCTGTAGCGGCCCGTGAACCAGTGCGGGAAACTGGTATTGAGTCGCTCAACGGTCTCGCCATACCACCGCCGGGCCAAAGCCGCCCCCCCTTCTCCTGATTCGTTCGAGACAACGGCGGCAAACCGCTCGTCCTGCGCCCCAGCCCACACAGCCGCTTTTCCAATGCGCGAGTGACCCATTAGAATCACGCGCCTGGCGTCGATGGAGGGGTCTGTCTGGAGGTAGTCCATAATTCGGCTCATGCCCCAGGCCCATGCCCCAATAGCTCCCCATTCGCTAGCCTGGCTGTCGCCATAACGGGCTGTGTCGCCCAGCACCGACCGGATGCCGGTACGCCAGCCCGTTGGGTGGTCAGGCTCAATATCGCCGTAATAAGCGGTTGCCAGGGCGTAGCCACGCTTCAAAATCGTGGCCAATGGCCAGCGTCGTTCCTGCATTCCACGGGCTTTTTCGGTTGCGCGATTGTTAGCCGAGACTCCTCCATCTCCATTAAACACCCACTGGGTCGAAAGGGGAATGTCGGGCTCAGTTGTGACGCAGTGGTTACCGCAGAAATTCAACCCCAAAAACACTGGCGAAGGTTTTGTCCTCCCTTTCGGTACGTAGAGCAGTACCTGGATGGGAGGCAACTGCTGATAATCGACAAAAAAGATGGATACCTGTTTGCGGACGGCCAGCCCGTTGAGCGCGGATGGTTCAACCGACGTCGTTTGAAAACGCAGCTTTACCAGCTGTGAAGGCGTGCGTCCATACACATTGTCGGCAAATAACTTCAGCAGTTCGGCCCGCCGACCGGCCCAGTCGGCCCGGCTAGTGACTCGCTTGCCGCTGGTTGTCAGCATCAGATCGGGCAGGGTGTACGTTCCCACCTTTTCCTCATCATAATTAAATACCGGCGCTGCGGACGCTCCGCCGGTTGAGGAAGCAGTTTGGGCCATTGCCGTCCGGATCGTGAGCAGACCGAGCATGACCCAGCGTAGGGATTGGTTCATAAACAAACAGAAGAATGCATACGGGGTCGAAAGCATTTGGGTTCATTCTCTCTACTTAATACCTCCTGTTCTGAGCGTAAATGGGGGCAATCCCTATTGGTTATTGAGCCTAATCATATCAACCGGCTTGTCTGTAGCGTTGTAAGAAGGATTTTTGTGTTTTCATTTGACATTGACCTGATGCGCCTTTTCGTTCGCTTAGCCTTACTTGCCTGCTTCACATACGTACTGGCTGCCTGCCACCGTCCCATTGCTTATGTGCAGCCTATACCACACGGCCCCGCAGCCCGGTTATTTCTCGCCAAACCCACGCCGGCCGCACTGGTGCAGCCAGACTCCAGCCTTAGTGAAATTGAGCCCCTGGCAGTCCCTAGTCCGTTACAAGAGCCAGCGGTTGCTAGCCTGGCCAATAGACCCACTGCTAACCACGGAGTTACGGCCCGCATTGAAGGGCGTATGAACCGGATTCAGTCGCTGCTGACTACGTCAGCCAGCGCCATTGACAAGCAGCCAAGACCAAAGCCCGGGCGAAAGCTCAAACTCGGCAACCAAATCCGGGAAAAGCTGGGCGTTCCGTTGCGTAAGGAACTCAACTGGTGGCAGCGGATAAGCTGGAAACTGAAAGCGTCTGTGATTGTGATTGGGGTAGCCCTGTTATTTGCCATTCTGCACGTCACTATTCTGGCCATCATCTTCGGAATTCTGGGCGCGTTTTTGCTGATAACTGGTTTAAAAAAGTCGATGAAAGTACGTCGGCCATGGTTCTAAGGCCGGCCCGAACGGTAACTGGCATGGGGGCAGTAAAGCCATTTAACAACCTTTTGATTAGCCATTTGCGAGTTTCCGATTAGGTAGGGCGTTAATTTGTTTGCGCACCACTACATCGTATGACACCCAAAACCAAAGCTAACTACTTGACTGTCTGCCCCTTAGAGAAGGGATTGCGAAACAGCACATCGGCTGATAAATAAGCCGTGTAGCGGAGTTTCTGGTCGTTGGTGTCCCACCAGATCTGGTGCATGACGCCTGCGTCGATGAACACATGGGGCTTTTTCAACAGCCGCCGAACGAACATGGAGAACCGATCTTCGGTAAACCGGTAGGCGCCCCACCGCAGCTCAGTTGCCGGAGCCATACGGGTCTGACTGACCGACGTCAAGACCTCGTTGGCGAATACAAGCTGAGTGGTCTGCGCTGTATTTACCGGAAAGGAAAGCTGCGATTTCCAGCGTAGCCGGATTTGCAAAGGCGTTGGCCAGTGTTGCCATTCGGACGTGAAGAACTGTCGGTGCTCGGGGCGAAACGAGTGTGCCCAGCTTACCTTCCCCTGCTGATGCCGAAAAAACAACCGGGCGTACGTACGAAATTCGTTTCGTACACCCGGTTGTTGCGCTTCATACGGCGGTGCTTCTTCGTATAGAGATTGAGTGCGCAGGCTGCCCGCCACAACGATTTGCCAGTGGCGAGAAAACTGATAACCCACTTCCTGGTTCAGCACAGAAATGGCCGGTTTCCTCCAAAAGGCAGCATCGGCTAAGCTGCTCTGGGTTGAGGTGCCGGCGTAGGTAGTTAGCGACCAGCTGGCGTTGATCGTCTGTGTAAACCCGAGCGCAACCCAACTGACCACCCGAGCACCATCCAACCCTGGGGGAGAAATCTGGCCCATGCTTTTGAATAGAAGCAGCACAAACAAAGTAGTCAGGCCGAGTCGACGGATTTGAGCGCGTACTGACGCTAAAAATTTACCACCCATATTCTGTTAAGGCAACATGCGGAGCCATTACTTAATGAATCGAATCATAATGGGGTACCGATAGTACTCGCCATTGTTTGCTTTGATGCGGCAATAAGGGTGAAGATGAGCCACACCGTACCCACAAGCCAGATTAGCACCAGACCAATCAGCAGGAGAAACAGCACGAACAACACCCCGGTCGCGAGAGCCATTGTAATCTAAAAATTAACGGCTTCCTGGCCATGATAGTCAACAAACGCTGACCGGTCTTTCTTAATCTGCCAGATAATGAGCGGAGCCACAATAGCCCCAATCCGCACGAATGAACCGGGCAGAGCACTCAGGTGCGTGAGCATGGCCCACATCCGTTCGTCAGACTGGCTCAGCAACGGTCCGGCGTTGGGGTTTGGCAGGGTTTGGTTTTCCATGGGGAGAAAGCGTTTGTGTTAGACGAGAAAGTTGAGGCAATTTTCGTCCGACATAAAGTTAGGGATTGAGCACCTTGATTTCTACCCGTCTGTTTCGCGCCCGGTTCAGGTCCGAATTGTTTTCCAAAACCGGCCGGCTACCCCCATACCCCCGCG
>JAQBNX010000703.1 GCA_028288385.1 Spirosoma sp. | reverse complement strand
CGCCATGGCCAAGGTCCTCCCAAGGACCTTGAATCACGACAACGACCGCCCCTCAACTATTTAATGGGTACAGAACCTAGTCGAGCTCAAACTGATTCGCGTCGAGAAGCGCGAGGCGAACCGTGGTCAGTGGTCCGGCAAGATCTACTATCTGAATGTAGGTGTTGCAGAAAAGACCAAGCCGCAATCTGCGGCCCGGCCGCAGCCCTCGCAAACGCCGCCGCCGGCCGCCGACCATGCCGCACCAGAGACGGTGACCATGCCGCACCGGGCCCGGCCACCGTACCGCACAGCTGTGCGGCATAAACCTTCAATAGAACATTCAATAGAACCTCCAGTGCTGAACAACGCGCGCGCGAGCGCTGCTGAACGGCTTCAGGCTTTCCGAGGGAAGCGTGACGGCGACGAGGTCGTGCAAAACCGCATAGCTCAACGCCTCGGCAACGAGGGGTGGCTGGTCTTAGGAGCTCTGACTGATGCGCAGCGCGCAAAACTCACGAACTTCGAACGACGAGGTGAGCTCACCGACGAGCGGCTTGCCGGGGCGGTGCTCGATGCGCGCTTTTCGCAGCCACCCTGAGGTGGGTGGGGCGGTGTCAAAGTCTGGAAGCTTAGGGCGTCGGACCGGTTGGAGTGCTTCACACGCAAAATATTGGTTTTCAAAAGGAAAAGCCCAAAGCCCAACAGCCGAATTGATCGAAAACGCGGAATTAATAGGAAAAACCACCATGAAAGATCTCGATAACATCGACGCGCGCGCAGAAATCGTCGCGATGATGCGCGCTAACCTCGATCGAATTGTCGGAAATGAAACCGGCTATTTGCAGCGTGAGTGCGAGGATATGCTCGCGGCCGGTATCGACCACATCGCGCTCGCCCGCGCTCTGACGCAGCTGTCGCTTTTCCATTGCTCGCAAGCGTTTGGCGCAAGGGGCGCTCTCGATCAGTTACGCAACGTCGTGGATGCTTTCGAAAACAATATCGATCGCACCCAGCAGGTGCGCCATTGACAGACTCACTCAAATCAGCAAATTCTTTGCACGCTACGAACGCAGAACGTCGTCACCGTGGATACGGGGCGGCCGGCGGCGCAAGCGAAACTACTCTCGGCACCATGGTGATCATGGGTCTTGAGCAAACGGAAACCGGGCCATGTTTGGGCCTTCCCTTTGCCTTGCCGGAGTAGCTGATGAACCAGCATCTCACATCTGATCCGACTATCCACTGCAACACTGCGGATTTGCAGGGTTTCAAGTTTGCGTTGACCGATGAGGGCAACGTGCACGGCTCCGGCGCCGTGTTCGGCAACATTGACCAGCGTGGCAGCCGAACTATGCCGGGTGCTTTTTCCGCTTCAATCGCGAAGCATAAGCGGGAACAAACACGGCCCTTGATGCTGTGGCAGCATCAGATGGAGCAGCCGGTCGGCAAGCTGGACCTCGTTCGTCGAGGACGACATCGGCCTCAAGCTGGGCGGCAAGCTCAACCTCAATACCCGAGGCGGTCGCGATGCTTACGAGCACGTCAAAGCCGGCGACGTGAGCGGTCTGAGCATGGGGTCCGGTTCGTCAGGACGGAGCCGCGCAGCGGCATCCTCAACCTCGTCGAGCTGGATCTGGTCGAGACAAGCATCGTCTCCGCGCCGGCCAACCCGCTGGCGCGCATCACCGGTTTTCAATGCGAAAGTGCTGCCGATGTCGAGCGGCTGCTGCGAGCCGGCGGAATGTCGCGCGCAGCGGCCACGAAAATCGCCGCCGGCGGCTGGCCTGCCCTGTACCGCGACGAGTTTGAGCCCACCCCCAACCTTCAACCGCTCGCCAACCGCCTCGATAGCGCTCTGGCCGAGTTTCAAACCATTAAAGGACTTTTCCGATGAACAAGCGCGTCAATCCCGCCGACATGATCCACAGGTTCAATGCGCCGGCCGTTATCGATCCAGGTATGATCCTGCAAAAATTCGACGCCGCCCACAGCGAAGTTAAAGACGCTCTGACCCAAGGCGCTGAAAAACTCGGCGCATTCGGCGCGCGGCTGCTTGATATAGAGCAGAAAATGTCGCGCCGGGGTGGCGGCGGCGGCGAATCAATTTCCACCTGGGGATCGCAGTTCACCGCCAGTGAGGACTTCAAGAAGCTGAACTCCAACGAGCGCGGCCGGGCTCGCGTGCACATCCGATCGATCGACACGCTGACCTCGGCAGGATCTGCCGGATCGCTGATCGCCCCCGATCGGCAGACGCAGCCGATCATGATGCCGCGCCGCCGGGTCCGGATCCGCGACTTGGTCTCGCCAGGTCAGACCACCTCGAATGCGATCGAGTGGCCCCGTCAGATCGGCCGCCAAAACAGCGCCGCCACGGTCGCCGAAACCGCGCTCAAGCCTCAATCGGACATGACCTTCGATCTGCCGCAGTGGCCGGTGCGCACCATCGCTCACTGGACGCTGGCGTCGAAGCAGCTCATGGACGATGCCTCGGCTATCATGTCCTTGATTGACGGCGATCTCCGCTATGGTCTCGCCCTTGTCGAGGAAGCGCAGCTCCTCAACGGGGGCGGCACCGGGTCCGACCTAACCGGCCTGTACACTGGCGCAACGACCTTCGCTGCTCCAATCGACGCCGATGCTCCGACCATGATCGATGTCCTGCTGCAGGCCGTGGCACAGGTAGAGGATAGCGATTACGAGGTCGACGGCATCGTTCTCAATCCGCTCGATTGGCGCACCATTCAACTGATCAAGGACGCCCAGGGCCGATACATGGGCGTCGGGCCGTTCGCGGACCAGATCGCCAAGCTTTGGCAGCTGCCGATCGCCGCCACTAAGGCCATGACTCGCGACAAGTTCATGGTCGGTGCCTTTAAGCAGGGTGCGCAGATTTTCGATAGGGAAGACGCCACCGTCGAGGTCTCCTCAGAAGATAGCGACAACTTCCGCAAGAACCTGATCACGATCCGCGCAGAAGAGCGTCTTGCGTTCGTCGTCAAGCACCCCGATGCCTTCGTGAAGGGCGACTTCTCCGACCAGATCGGGAGCTGAAATGCAGCTAGTAGCCAAAGACCAAATCCATGTCAGCGGCGTGCAGGCCGATA
>JAQBNX010000649.1 GCA_028288385.1 Spirosoma sp. | reverse complement strand
AAGCAAAGTTTATGCCGCCATCAATGTGGTTGGACTGGCTACGGCCTTCTGTATCTGCGTTTTTCTCTTACTGACGGCGTATCTGCACTTGACGTATGACTCCTTTCACAAGGATGGCGACCGAATTTTTCAGACTTACTTTTTCTCGAACGACCCCGAAAAGCCGATCAAAACGGGGGGGATGCCCTTGCCCTTTACCCCCGCTCTCAAAGCCGACTATCCGGAACTGGAAGGTGTCACGCGTGTGATGGTGGGACGAAAAACGCTGGTAGAAGCAAATGGAACGTATTACGATAAGTTAATTAATTTCACCGATCCTGATTTTCTGACCGTATTTTCATTTCCTCTCCTCTCCGGAAACCGAAGTAATGTCCTGAGTGAATTGAGCAGCATCGTTATTAGTGAAAACATGGCAAAGGATGTCTTCGGCACCACAAACCCAGTAGGTAAACACCTGCGGGTTGGTAGCGACGGCAATAAGAAAGAGTATATCGTAACCGGCGTTGTGGCCGACGCACCCGACAATTCATCGGTACGGTATGATGCACTGGTCAGGATCGAAAACTCGCCAAATTACCAGCATACCAAAGACAATTGGGTCGATTTCACGCACAACGTTTTCCTTAAATTGCCCCCTCAGGTTAATCAGAAGGCGTTTGAGGGCCGATTAAAACCGTTTTCCAAAAAATATTTTCAAAACTCAATCGAGGAACTCACGAAGAAAAAAGCCCGGCCCGATCAGGCCGGAGACCTGTTTGCCGTTCGCTTGCAGAAGCTCTCTGATGTCCATTTTAACCGGGATCTGGCCGACAATAAAGGAACCCCCATTGCCGTGATTTACGTGCTGTTGGGCATGGCCTTTTTTATTCTGTCCATTGCCTCCATCAATTTCATTAACCTCAGCATTGCCCGGTCGTTTACCAGGGCGCGGGAAGTGGGCGTGAGGAAGTCGATGGGTGCGGGTAAGGGTGGGTTATTCGCCCAGGTCTGGGGCGAATCGGCCCTGATTTGCGTAGTGGCTTTTGGGATAGGTTCACTACTAGCCTACTTGCTTTTGCCCATTTTCAATGCCCAGTTTGGGGCAAAACTTAAGCTGGCCACTGCGCTTCAGCCAGGTTTTGTAGGCCTTAGTCTGGGTGTTATCGCACTGGTTACGCTGGTTGCTGGGGGTTATCCTGCCTGGCAGATGGCGAAGTTCAATACGGTTGATGTGTTGAAGGGGAAAATGACATCGAGACGTCCCGGTGGCCTGCGAAATGCCCTTATTGTGACGCAGTTTGCGCTATCCTGCTTGCTGACCTGCTGCACCATCATTGCCTTTCAGCAAGTGGATCATATGCGACAAAGTCCGCTAGGTTTCGACAAAGAGCAGGTAATTAGCTTGCCGGTGGGCAGCCAGTCAAATGGCCGACAGGTGCTCCAGCGACTGCGGGATAAGCTGGCGAATGACCCGACTGTACTGTCCATTACGGGTACCAGCGTTAACCTGGGCAGGGGAAAAGACCGGGTACAGTCGAGGAGTACAACAGGATTCACTAACGAAGGCAAAAAAATCTCGACCGATATTTTACTGGTCGATTATGATTACCTCAAAACCCTGAATATTAAACTCCTGGCTGGCCGTGATTTCAGTCGGGCCTACGCGTCCGATTCGACAAACCGGGTGCTTATTACGCAAAGTATGGCCAAAATGATGGGCAAGAAAAACCCAGTTGGCCTGTTGCTTGGGGACGATGATGACACCACCGGCATTAAATCCCAGATTATTGGTATCGTGCCAGACTTCCAATTGTATTCGGTCGCCGAGGGAGCCAGACCAATTACCATGCACCTGTCAAATAGCGAGCCCATCCACTACGTCTTCGTCAGGGTATCACCACAGAGCCTGGCTGGGTCAATGGACCGGTTAAAAAAGGTATGGGCTGAAGTGGCCCCTCAGTCACCGTTTATGGGTTCGTTTCTGGACGAAAATGTTGACGCCTGGTATCAGAATGAGGAGCAGCTCTCGCAGGTGCTCAGCCTGGCCTCTGGCGTGGCTATTTTGTTGTCGTGCATTGGCCTTTTTGCCATTGCTCTGCTGATGATCGAACAGCGCACAAAAGAAATTGGCGTCAGGAAGGTATTGGGGGCGAGTATTCCCGGTATTGTGTTCCTGCTGTCCCGCGACTTTATCAAACTGGTCCTGATTGCCCTTTGCATTGCCGTGCCGCTGGCCTGGTTTGGGATGAAAGCCTGGTTAAACAATTACACGTACCGCATTGACATAAGCCCCTGGGTGTTTGTGGTTGTGGGGCTTTCGGCCATCCTGATTGCCCTGCTGACAGTGAGCTTTCAGAGTATAAAAGCCGCCCTGATGAACCCAGTCAACTCATTACGTAACGAGTAAGATTCGACTTACTACGTAATGAGTTGAGCAGGCGGCAATGCCAGCTGACCCTTTGCTACGTAATGCCACCGTCCAGACTGACATAGCATTTCAGCATGGCCTTTATACGGAGATACGTAGTGCCACGTTGACGGCCCTGCCAGCTTATGAACGTTTCTTTCTTAGCTCATTAGGACATTCTTACCAGCCTGTTTTAAGCTTGTCCGTTGCCGTACAAAATCTTGTCCGATAGCGGACATTTTATTATCAGATAGGCAAATAAGTATTTGATAGTTAGCTGATTAATTGGCTGGCACGATCATGGTGGCAGACTTGAATTATTGATAGGCTTAGTAGGAACGTGACTCCTTGAGAGCACCGGTAGCTTACGAACAGACTATTAAGCTAAATATAACACGCAGGGATATAACGGTTCCTGCTCATGGACTATCAGCTCATTTCAGTAGCCTGTTGATATGTAAATCATCCACTATTCAGGGAAGCATTTATGCTAACAAACTATCTTAAAATCGCCGTCCGAAACTTACTACGGAGCAAATCGTTTTCAGCCATCAACATTTTGGGTCTATCCGTTGGTTTGACCTGTTGTATGCTGCTGTTGCTTTACATCCGCAGCGAACTCTCATTCGACAAACACCATCAACACGCCAATGATGTGTACCTCGTCAGCAGCGATGCCATGTTTTCGGCGGGCAGGTATGAAGAAGTTCCCAGGCTCTCCTCTCCTTACGCAGCCGCGCTAAAAAGCGAGTTTCCCGAAGTTGAGCAGGTTACGCGGTTATGGGCTAATTTCATTGAAGGTAAAACACTGTTTCAGGTCCGCGAGTCGGGCAAGCCAGTGCAGGCTTTCTACGAAACAAACGGGTACCAGATCGACTCTACGTTCTTCGATGTGTTTACTTACCAGATTACCGAGGGTGATCAA
>JAQBNX010000646.1 GCA_028288385.1 Spirosoma sp. | reverse complement strand
ACGCCGAGCAATCCACTTACGACGATACCGGTTGGCGAAAGTTGGACCTGCCTCATGACTGGAGCATTGAGGATTTGCCTAATCAAAGCCCAAATCTGGTTAGCGGTCCGTTTTCACGAGCCAGCCCAGGTGCTACATCCACCGGCTACACTGTAGGCGGCACGGGTTGGTACCGAAAATCCTTTACGCTTGATCCGGCTGAGTCAAACAAAGTCGTTCAAATTGAATTTGATGGGGCTTATATGGAAACCGATGTATGGATCAATGGCCATCATCTGGGTTACCACCCCTACGGCTACACCCCGTTTCACTATAATCTGACCCGGTACCTGCTGCCACCCGGCCAGCTTAACGTACTGGCTGTTCGCGTAAAAAATATAGGTCAGAATAGTCGCTGGTATACTGGCTCTGGTATCTACCGACCTGTTTGGCTAACCGTTACTGAACCCATACGGGTGGCTCCGCAGGGTGTGTCAATCACAACGCCCCTGGTTTCTGCCAAATCGGCCCAGGTACAGATTAATCTGGAAGTTGACAATGCAACCGGGCAGTCAGCGCAAGTTGTGGTAGAAACAAGGCTGATTGCGCCAAATGGCAAAACCATTAATTCTTCCCGGCACGTAGTGAGTGTTTCGGACACTGGTCAAACGGCCAGCCAACACCTGTTTACCATCGCTAATCCAGCGCTTTGGTCACCCGAAACGCCGAGCTTATACAAGGCCAGGGTCGTGCTGGTGTCAGGCAAAAAGCGATTGGATAGTGTAATGACTACGTTTGGCGTTCGTTCCATTCGCTGCGATGCAAAAAGTGGGTTTGTCCTTAATGGGAAGCCCCTGTTGCTTAAGGGAGGATGCGTGCATCACGACAACGGACCACTGGGTGCTGTGGCTATTGACCGGGCTGAAGAACGTAAAATAGAACTGCTAAAAGCTAATGGGTATAATGCCGTTCGAAGCAGTCATAATCCACCTTCTACGGCGTTTTTGGATGCCTGCGACCGGCTGGGCATGCTGGTTATCAACGAAGCGTTCGATATGTGGCAGCGTCCTAAAAAACCGCAGGATTACCACCGCTTTTTCGACGAGTGGTGGCAACGAGATCTGGAAGCCATGATTCTGCGCGACCGTAATCATCCGGCGGTAATTTTGTGGAGTATAGGAAACGAAATTAATGAGCGCGCCGAGCCATCCGGCCTGGAAATCACGAAACGGATTGTTGAGGAAGTGCATCGGTTAGACCCCACCCGTCCCGCCACAGAAGCACTTTGTGTGTTCTGGGAACATCGGGGCAAGGTCTGGGAAGATTCGGATAAAGCTTTTGCCTTGCTGGACGTGGGCGGTTATAACTATGAGTGGAAACATTATGAGTCGGATCACCGGCGCCATCCGGACCGCGTTATGCTGGGAACCGAAACCTTTGCCAAAGAAGCCTTTGAAAACTGGCAGCAGGTTGAAAAGCACCCGTACGTCATTGGCGACTTTGTCTGGACGGCCATGGACTATATGGGCGAAACGGCAATTGGGCACTCACTGATACAGGCCAAAACCGACAAAGACAGTACTCAGGCCGTTTTGCCGTGGCCCTGGTATAACGCTTGGTGCGGTGATCTGGACCTGATTGGGTTTAAAAAGCCGCAATCTTACTACCGGGACGTAGTCTGGCGAAACCGCCCTATCGCCATGGCCGTTCATCGTCCTATGCCCGAAGGCACAAAGGAAACCGTAACTAATTGGGGCTGGCCTGATGAACAGCAAAGCTGGTCGTGGATAGGAGCAGAAGGAAAATCACTGGAGGTCCGCGTTTTCTCGCGCAGCCCGCTGGTTCGGCTGGAGTTGAATGGAAAACTAATTGGTGAACAGTCTATACCAGACACGACCATCACGGCGACGTTTAAGGTACCCTATGCACCTGGTATACTCAAAGCGACAAGTTTCAATAATGGTAAACCAACGGGCTCTGTTGAATTGAAAACGGCCGGACCACCTCATCGTCTTCGACTCACGGCCGACCGCTCGACAATACGGGCGAATCGTAATGACCTCTCATACGTAGTTGTTGAGGTAATAGATGGAGCCGGCAATGTCGTTCCGTCGGCTGCCCTGCCTATTACATTTGAACTCAACGGCGTGGGCCAACTAGCGGGCGTGGGCAACGGTAATCCGACTGATCTTAGTAGTTTTCAGCGGCCAGAAAAGACAACATTCCGGGGGCGGTGCTTAGCCATTGTTCGTTCGACGTCCAAAGCTGGAACGATTATTCTTAAAGCTTCGGCTCCTCCACTAAGCCCCGTTGAACTAGTTTTAATGGCCAATTAATAGCCTTATAAAGCGTCGTGAAGGGTGATCGTGACTCTGTTAAGGTTGATCCAGAAGTCGAATTAACTAAGTGGCTAAAAATCGTTTCTACGCTTGATGTTGTGTTGTTTCAATGCTCCCGTTAGTAAAATTGAACTAACTCTCCTTAATAACTTTCTTTTATGAAAAATCCGCTGCTCTGCCTGCTGGCCGCGCTATTATTCGCACAGTCCGTCTTTTCACAGTCTCGCTATGTCATTCTGCCTAAACCTGCTCAATTAACCGAGCAAAGCGGCCAATACACGCTGCCCGCCAAACCGGTCATCAGCGTAGAGGCTACCGACAGCCAGGCTCGTTCGATTGCTCAACTGCTGGCCGACCAGTTAAATAAATCATCGGGGTATTCGCCTAACATCACCACAACGAAAGCTAAAAACGGCATTACGTTTGCCCGTGCAAAGGGAGCCGGATTGGGTGCCGAAGGCTATACCCTAACGGTCACTCCGGCTAATATCACCATCACCGCCGAGAAGCCCAGTGGTTTCTTCTACGGTGTTCAATCGCTGCTGCAACTGATGCCGCCGGCCGTGTTTAGCCCCAGTAAAGTTGGTGGTGTAAGCTGGACTGTGCCGTGCTGCACCATCAAGGACCAACCCCGTTACGCGTGGCGAGGGTCTATGCTCGATGCTGGCCGCCATTTTATGCCCGTACCGTTTCTCAAAAAATACATCGACCTGCTGGCCCTGCACAAGATGAATACCTTTCACTGGCACCTAACCGACGATCAGGGCTGGCGCATTGAAATTAAGAAATATCCCAAACTGACCCAGATAGGCTCTGTTCGTAAGCAAACCATGGCAGGCCGGTATGCCGATAATAAATACGATGGTAAGCCTTATGGTGGTTTCTACACCCAGGACCAGGTGCGCGAGGTTGTCAACTATGCCCAGTCACGCTACGTGACCGTTGTGCCGGAAATTGAAATGCCGGGTCATGCCATGGGTGTGCTGTCGGCCTATCCTGAATTAGGTAGCAATCCCGACAAGATTGTGGAGGTAGCCACCAAGTGGGGTGTTATGGAGGATGTGCTGTTTCCCCGCGAAGAAACATTTCAATTTCTGGAAAACGTTCTGACAGAGGTGATGGCGTTGTTTCCTGGTCGTTACATTCACATTGGGGGCGATGAATGTCCTAAAACGCAATGGCGGCAAAGTCGGTTTTGCCAGGAACTGATGAAGAAAGAAGGCCTGAAAGATGAGCACGAACTGCAGAGTTATTTTATCCGGCGCATCGATAAGTTCATTACATCAAAAGGTCGCCGGATGATTGGCTGGGACGAAATTTTGGAGGGGGGGCTGTCGCCCAATGCCACAGTAATGAGCTGGCGCGGGATTGCCGGTGGCATTGCAGCTGCCCGCCAAAACCACGATGTAGTCATGAGCCCATCTACATACTACTACCTGGATTACTACCAAGTTGATTCTAAAACGCAAACGGTGCCCATTGCGATTGGCGGCTTTTTGCCCCTTGAAACCGTGTATAGCTTCGACCCGTCGGTGTCCGACAGTCTGACGGCCGATCAGGCTCGCCACGTACTGGGCGTTCAGGGAAACGTCTGGACCGAGTATATCGCTACGCCCGAATACGCCGAATACATGGCGTTTCCGCGTTTGATTGCCGTTGCCGAAACGGGCTGGACACCCCAGGCCGGCCGTAACTTCGAGGATTTCAAAGCCCGGCTGAATTGGCATAAAAAGCGCCTGGACTACATGAAGGTCAATTACTTCGGCGCACCCATCAACAGTACCTTTACCTACCAGATGCCTAAAGCAACAGCGGCCAAATAAATTAAATGTAGATAGAATGGCCCACTGCTTTCAGTCATTAAATGCGCTTTGACTTAAAAGACGTTCATAGAGCCTATGTTTAACGTAGTGGGCGGTTGCTTACGACGTTTGCTCTTTGAGGGCGAGACGAACCAGTTCAAAACTATTGCTTACGCCTGCTTTACGAATGATACTGGCTCGCTGATTCGCAACCGTATTATGGCTGATGTTGAAGCGTTCAGCAATGAGCCGGTTGCTCATTCCCTGGGTTAGGCAGGTAAGGATTTGTGCTTCGCGGGGAGTGATCTTCTGCCATATTGAGCCTGGACGTACTGCACCCGCTTCTGGATGTTCCACATCTGAGTGGTTACCATTTGAGTGCGATACGAACTGTTTAATAATGATTGAGGAAGCACTGGGAGGGTAATACAATTCGCCGGCGGCAACCGACCGAACCGCCCGCAAAATCTCTTCCTCGCTGGTGTCTTTCAGCAGATAGCCTGCGGCCCCATTTTGAACCGCTTTCAGGATATAGTCTGGATTGTGGTGCATACTAAAGATGAGTATGCGGACTTTAGGATACTGCCTGGTTACCGCCTTCGTTACGTCGATTCCCGACATCCGGGGCATAGTAATATCCAGTAAAAGCACATCAGGATGCAAGGCGGCTATCAATTCAATGGCCTGTTCGCCATCGGTAGCTTCGCCAACAATTTCAATATCAGTTTCGTCCTCCAGTAATGTCCGGATGCCTTTTCGGACGACAGCGTGGTCATCGGTGATAAGAAGTCGTATAGACATAGCTAGTGAAATTATGTATCTGAGAGAGTAAGTTTGACTGATACACGGGTTCCTTTGGCTGGTTTGGAAGTGATTTTCAAATCACCGTTCAGTAATCTGGCACGTGTCTTTATGTTGTCAAGCCCTTTGCTGGTGAGCAGGTGGCGTTTGTCTTTAGACGCCACTTTTGGCACAAACCCTTTTCCGTCGTCCTCCACCGTCAGAATGACCGAGTTTTTGTCGCGCCGTAACCGAATCCAGATGGTTTGTGCTTCCGCGTGTTTAACGGCATTGTTGAGCGCTTCCTGCCCAATCCGGTACAAGCCGATGGCGGCCGTTGGACTCAAGTGTATTGATTCATCCACGTCATCACTTTGGATCACAATGCCCGAAGCCTGCGCCGTTTGTTCGGCCAGCAATTGAAGCGCAGCGCCCAGGCCAAAGTCGTCCAGGACCGAGGGCATGAGGTTGTGCGATACCTGACGGGTGGCCTGAATAGTGTCCTGAATCAGTTGATTCAGTTCGTCAAATCGCGTTCGTTGTTTATCATCCGAAAACGTCCCTTTCTTAATTGATCCGGCCTGTAGCTTAAGACCCGTAAGCATTTGTCCAATGCCGTCGTGGAGTTCACGGGCAAAGCGCCGTCGTTCTTCTTCCTGTCCTTCCAGCAGAGCGGCCGACCGAACGGTATCTTCCACGCGCTGCAGTTGATACGTTTCTTCGGTAATACGTAGCAGTTCCTCCTGGGTGTCTCTGAGCTTCTGGTTTGTCTGTTTCAGGTTGTTATTGGCGGTTGCCAGTTGTTCATTGGATGATTGCAAGGCCGCTTCCGACTGGGTTAACCGGCGAATCGTATGCCGGGTATATTCGACCACCGGCCGAAAAATGAACAGACCTTCGATCAAGACAACCAGCAGGGTTGTTAGGCCAAGTGCCCACTCGACCCGTTCCAGAAACCGTACCCGTTTAAAGCTTTCGTTATCGAACTGAAACACGATATCGTTCATCTGCCTTAGGTAGTAGGGTTCGTCGCGCAGCAGAACCTGCAGAGCACTTTTCTGCTCCGAGAGGGTGCTGCGGGGGTCATTAATCTGAATCAGGCTCTGGCGAATGGATTGAAAAAGCGGGTCAATGCGGGCAAACATGCTATCGATCACGCTGCTTTTTCGTACGGTATAGGCCTTTTCCATACGTAACGACCCTTGCC
>JAQBNX010000706.1 GCA_028288385.1 Spirosoma sp. | reverse complement strand
CCCTGTGCGTTCGACTGCCCCGTAATAATGAACACCTCGCCGACACCCACTTTACGTATTACATCGCTGCCTACGATAGTCCCCCCGGCAAATGCCTGTACCTCGAGTCGATACCAGCCGCCTTTGGCACGTAACGGTCCCTGAAAGAGACCCCCTTGCGGTTTGCGCTGAATGGTAACCCAGTTTGTATTTAGCCCCTGGCCCGGGGCTTCTGCCTGCACGCGAGCCTGTACACTATCAATGGGCTGGTAGAGATTCCCCGATAGGTAGATGGTTGTCGTGTTGTCATTCTCGCGCTGAAATACGGCACGGCTCTCTGGGTAGGTTATCTTAATGGCCTGACCAGTAGTTTGAGCTAATGCAGTATAAGGAGAAACGATCAGGCCAAGAACAAATAATCGCAGTAATAAATATTGGTTGTTCATTCGTAGTTAATGAATAGCTAGCTTCTCCAAACAGCGGGTCTTACGCAGGAATTAGTGGCAGTACAGGCTAAGAATCATATACATCTTATCGGGATAACATTCAATAAGAACGCTATCCTGGTAAAATGCAAATTTAAGGCTATTATCTATGATTTAACGGTTAATTAGGTATAAATATTACAAACCCAGTAGAATTCGTTCGGAAACGTCAAAATCAGCCGCCCTTACGCGTAACAGGTACTGACCCGATGGCAGGTTGGTCAGTATTAACTGTTTTCGTTCATCGAAAGAAGGGACCTCAATGGTCATCACAGCCTGACCAGTCAGGGTATAGATTGTTAATATGGCGTTAGTCAGAATCGCCTTTGTTTCAACCCTGACAATTTTATCGGGATTGGGGTTTGGGTAAACACTTAGCCCGTTATCGCCCGAATCAATTGTGAAGGCATAAGGCGTCGAAGGTACGGAAAAACAGGTGAGCGTTGGCGAATAGACAATGGACGAACGAGCTGTATAATTGCCTGATTGGCTGGCTTTAATAATTGCCGTTTGAGTTGCTAATGAGTCGGTGTCCCGACGCCAGCGAAATTGAGTGCCGTTGGTCGAACTGATAGCTTCCAGCGAGTAAGTGCCGATCATGTTAATGCTCGGTGCAGGGGGCAGAGGGCGAAGTTCTACGATAGTATTGCCGGACTGCGCCGATACACACCCATTCATATCCCGTACTTTTGCCGAATAAGTACCCGCTCGGTTCGTTGTGATCGTTTGAGTAGAATCGCCTGTATTCCAGAAAACGGTGAAAGGACCTTCTACCCGAAACGTAATGCGTTCGCCTTCGCAGATGGTTGGTTCACGGCTCGACAAAATAGTAGGAGCAGGTGGCAACGGATAGGACTGTATGGTAATAGCCGGAGAAAAGGCAGACAGGCAACCATTCTGATCGCGGGCCTGAGCAGCATAATTACCCGTATTGGTAACGGTGATCGTCTTGTTGGTTTGGCCACTCGACCATACTACATCAAAATTGGTCGTGGCGTTTAGCGTAACCTGATTGCCGGCACAGAACGTAGTAGATCCGATGGCAGCAACCGAAGGCATTGGCGGTAATGGGTTTACATTAATTCTGACCACATCTGACGTGACTGAACTACAACCAAACTGATTTTTGGTCTGCACCGAATAATCACCGGCTTGGTTAATCGTAATGGCACGGGTAGTCAGGCCACCCGTCCACTGGTAAGACAGCCCTTCCGGAGCTGTTAGCGTCACGTTGCGGTCTGCGCAGAACGTAATAGGACCACTTGCCGAGATAACTGGTTTAGCGGGTACGGGGTTAGCCGTTACTACAATTGAATTGGATGGTGCCGAGGTACAACCGTTCTGATCGGTGACGGTAGCAAAATAAGTACCTGACGCACCTATCGAAACCGTTTTCCCCTGTTGCCCATCGCTCCAGTTATACCGTACGTTGTCGGTGCTGGCACGAAGAACGGTGTTGTCCCCCTGGCAGAACGTAGTAGGTTTGTCGTTGGCAATTGCCGGAGCTGCTGGCAGCGGATTAACCGTTACGTTAAGGACATTTGACGCAAAATCGCAGCCACTAACGTCATGGTACTTAACATAGTAGGCACCAGCCGATGTCGTATTGAGGGTTCGATTGGTTGTTACGGTGCTGTTATTTTGCTGATTAATCCACGTTACGTTGTTATCGTAGTTAGTTGTCAGTCCCAGGCTACTTCCAATACACACAGATGGCGGGCCGTTACCTACTACTGAAGCAACTGGTAAATCGGATACGCGCAGGATACTGGTGAAATGTGTGTTTCCCCGGTCATCTTTCACTTTCGCTCGTAGCTGTGCACCCGGTCCCCTGGTAATTGACCGCCCAGACTCACCCGATTCCCACTGAATAGACGAGTAGTTGCCGTTTACTGTATACGTAACGTTATTACCACCCGTACAGGCTACCGATACGGTAGGCGCTGGTGACGCACTGATTGGGGCTGCACGCTGAAAAAAAGAATCATTCAAACTATTACTCCATGCATTAGCCAGATCAATAAGGCCGTTTTGGTCAAAGTGT
>JAQBNX010000629.1 GCA_028288385.1 Spirosoma sp. | reverse complement strand
TCTCAACTATTTCTCGTAGCTATAGTTCTACTTAGTGAATGGAATAACTCAACAAAGTAAGCTAAACACGTTATGAGCTACATTAAAGCAGGAACTGACGCTTCGGGAAACGACATCAAACTTTTTTATCAGGATTTAGGAACGAGTACTGGTACTGCCGGGTCAACCGCTGTCCTGATTCACGGCTGGCCGTTGAGCCACGAAATGTGGGATTACCAACTCGCCGAACTGCCCGCAAACGGCCTTCGTGTAGTGGCTTATGATCGTCGGGGATTTGGCAAATCGAGTCAACCCTGGGATGGTTATGATTATGATACGCTGGCCGATGACCTGAAAGCCGTTCTCGACGAGCTGAATCTGCAGAATGTAACGCTGGTCGGTTTTTCGATGGGTGGGGGCGAAGTGGCCCGTTACATGAGCCGACACGGTGGCGCACGGGTAGCCAAAGTTGCTTTCGTGAGTGCTGTGACTCCTTATCTGCTCAAAACAGATGACAATCCAGATGGCGTCGATAAAGATGTGTTTGATGAGATCGCCGAAAATATCCAGAAGGATCGGGCAGCTTTTCTGCAAACATTTGGTAAGCAGTTTTATGGTGTCAGTCTGCTTAGTCAACCCGTCAGCCAGGCTCACCTGGATGGCGATTTTGCCCGCGCTTACGTAGCTTCTCATAAAGCTACGCTGGAATGTGCAAAGTCATTTTCTGAAACAGATTTCCGGAATGATTTAGCCCAGATTCAAGTGCCAGCGTTGATCATTCATGGTGATTCCGACAAAACGGTGCCCATCGAAGCATCGGGCGAACGGACCGCCAAAGCATTGCCAAACGCGCAATACATCGTTTATGACGGAGCTCCTCACGGCTTGTTCATTACCGAAAAAGATCGGTTAACCGCCGACTTGCTCGCCTTTGTTCAGGAGGGCGTCGTTGCACGGGAGTCGATAGGAACAACCACGCTTTATTAAGCTTGGATTTTTATAAAAAATGCAGCCTGCCTTTCAAAAGAGCAGGCTGCTTTTTTATAATTGCCGGTAGGTTTTTACATAGGCCGATGGCGTCTGCCCGGTAATATCTTTAAACTGTCGGTTGAAATTCGACAGCGTTCGAAATCCACTCTCAAAGCTGATTTGTGTGATGTTCAGCTTGCCATCCATCAGTAGTTTACAGGCATGACCAATCCGAACCTCGGAGACAAATTCAGATAAAGTTTTGTTGGCCCGTGTTTTAAAATACCGACAAAAAGCTGGTGAAGTCATGCCTGCCAGATCGGCAATGGTATCCAGGCTAAGGTCATCCGGGAAATGCCCCAATACATAGTCATGTACTAACTGCATCCGGTCGGTTTCAGTGGGCTTTACGGTATTCGTATAACCAGGACTGGTCAAATGTCGGTAATCGGTGGCCCTTGAAAGGTCGTTAAGCAACGCCAGCAGGCTAAGGACCCGATCAAAACCAACGGCCTGATTCGTTAAGTTCTGTAGGGCCGTTTCTGCCCGACTGCGCGTATGCTTCGTCCACTCAAGACCTTGTCGGGCCTGATCGAGCAATTGACGAAGCGGAGCCATTTCCTGCCGGGCAAAGAAATCGGTCCCCAGAAAATCTTCGGTAAAGTAAACGACAATACCCCGTGTTTTTAAGCCTGACTGCCGATCGAAGTAAACCTGGTCACTTCGCCAAAGATGCGGCAGGTTTGGGCCGAGAAAAACCAGATCGCCTGGGCTAAACGGTTTAATGGAATCCCCAATAAAGCGGGTTCCCGTACCTTCCTCCACCAAAAACAACTGGTATTGCGGGTGGAAGTGCCAGTTAGGGTCAAAGTGTGGCTCCACCAATTCTTTTACAATGAATGAAGCCGCGACGGGTTCAAGGTCTTTACGAAGAGGCTGTTTCATTCAGTAGTTAGTTTTTAACACAAATTACGGGTAATAATTATAATGTATGCAAAAATAGAGTTGGTATTAGCCAATCAAGGCTAAATGGCGAAGATAAGGACTATTTATATTTGTTTGATTTTTTATGGAACGAATATGAATAAGGTAGGAATGAATATGTTCGTCTGGACAATGTCTATGGACGAAGATTTGGCTGGTACATTCGCCTTCCTGAAAAGGAGCGGGTTCGATTTTGTCGAAATTCCCATTAACACGCCGGGCAACACCGGGAAGTGGACGCACATCGGTCAGCAACTCAGTGAATTAGGGCTGGCTGTTCAGGCCTGTACGCTTTGTGGTCCGGAGAACAACCTGATAAGTCCTGACGCGTCGGTTCGTCAGGCGGGAATAAAGCATCTAAAAGAAGTCATTGACTGCTGTGCCGTGGTTGGCGCGCAAATTCTGATGGGGCCGTTTTACGCTGGTTTCAACGTGTTTACGGGTAAACCAGCTACGGCCGATGAGTGGAACTGGTCAGTAACCAGTATGCGTGAGGTAGCCGAGTACGCCCAGACGCAGAATGTTGTCCTGGCCGCCGAATACCTGAACCGGTTTGAAACCTA
Organism: Spirosoma sp.; assembly: GCA_028288385.1. Lineage (GTDB taxonomy): Bacteria > Bacteroidota > Bacteroidia > Cytophagales > Spirosomataceae > Spirosoma. The sequence continues at coordinate 36 of JAQBNX010000629.1, read as the reverse complement.
TTTGCTTACCTGCGCCGACGATCTGGTGCGGTATGT
>JAQBNX010000419.1 GCA_028288385.1 Spirosoma sp. | reverse complement strand
GTCCTGAAACAGCAATAAATTTCATCGATTGTTTTTTGAATAGCCGGTTGATTGCCATCGCCTAAGAACTATTGCAAGTTGGCAGGCACCAGTACGTTTATCCAATGCTATCAGACCAACAACGCTGGTTTGACCCGTTCCTGACCTTATGAATAAATTGCTGTCTATTTTGGTGCTCAGTGTTTTGGCAGGAACGTCAACGCTGGCTCAGCAATCATCGCCCCCACCGCCAAAAGCCGCCACCCGCGTTCTGACACCCGCCGAGCAAAAACAGAAAGATAAAATAGATCGCGAAATACAGCGTGATCGCCAGATCAGGGCCGAGTGGGCTCAAAAACAACGCGAGTACGAAGCAAAACAAGCTGAGAAGGAACGGCAGAAGCAGGCGAAAAAAATGGCCAAGGACCGTGAGCAGCAGGCACGGGATGTACCCACACAAAAGCCGCTTCCAGCTACTCCGCCTGTTGTAACTGTGCCTCCTGTCAATCAACCATCAACTGCCGAGCCGGTACCCGTTATTGCTGAACCTACCCGAAAAGAAAAACGGGAGAAACGGAAACAGGAAAAAGCAGCCCAAATGGCTCGCGTTCCGATAGCTCCGTCGGTTCCGGTGATTGTGCCAGAAACGCCCCCATCTGTGCCAGCAGAGAAGGCCAAGCCTGAACCGGTTAATGAAGTACCAAAGCTTGAGCCAGAGAAACGAGAAAAGCAGCCTAAATCAGAACCAGCGGATTCCGTTTTCACCGTACCAGCAGTAAGTGAACCCGCTATGAGTCGGGCTCGCCATGAATTTTTGCCGAAAGGCCACTTATTTGAGCCTATCCTGCTGGACCCGCTTGAATCTCAGACGTATGGGAGTGTGTTTCCCGTGTATATAACGGAAGGGAAGCGGTATAATGGCAGTATTGTACCATTCGCGTTTGGGTTTGCCAAGCCTTTTTACCGCCGTACCGCCGAGGCTGGTCGGGCTGAGGAATGGGTGCTTGATTTGGCGTCGTTCACGCAGTTTGAAGCTTACCACGACGCAACGCTCAACAAGGCCCTACGCCGAATTATCAATACCGATTACAAAATCAGCATCATTTACAACATTCGGCGTGGGGTCAATGCATACCGATTTCGGGTATATCACCTGTCATCGCACCTGGGTGATGATTATATATTCCGCAATAAGATTACGTTGCCGACGCCCAACTCGGTAAATTATGAGTTGTTGGATCTGACTTACAGCCGAATGATACAAGCCTGGCGGCTATACGGCGGCATCGGGTTTGTGTTACGAAAGCCGGAAGAACGTAAGCTGCTTAGTGGTCAACTCGGGCTGTATTATAAAAAACTCTCGGATCGGGGTGCCCGGCTGGTTGGGGGTGTTGATGTTAAAGTATGGCAGCAAACCGACTTTCGACCAGGTATTCATGGTGGCATTGGCATTGAAGTGGGTCGCACTCAAAATAACCTGACGTTTTTGCTGGAAGGATATTCTGGATTTCGGCCCTACAGCCAGTTCGAAAACCAGCAAACCTCCTGGATTGGACTGGGGCTCTATCTGAATCCGTTCTAAGCAGCTGCAGAATACTTGCATACCTTTTTATTATGACCTTAACTGCCTTAACGGCTATCTCTCCGGTCGACGGCCGCTACCGGCGTCAAGTTGACGCTCTTGCTCCCTATTTCTCTGAATTTGGGTTGATTCGGTACCGTGTTCGTATTGAAATTGAATACTTTATAGCACTGTGCGAATGGCCACTTCCGCAATTGTCGGGTGTTAATCCCGTGCAGTTTCCAACGCTGCGGGCCTTGTATCAGTCATTTTCAGAAGCAGATGCGCAACGCATAAAAGACATTGAAAAAATAACGAATCACGACGTAAAGGCGGTTGAGTATTTTATCAAAGAGAAGTTGATGGGATCACCGGTGGAACCGTATCTGGAGTTCATCCATTTCGGACTGACTTCACAGGACATTAATAACACGGCTATTCCACTCTCATTAGACGAGGCACTCGAAACCGAAATTATGCCCCTTTATGGAAAGGTGTTGGTTCGGCTTGAACAGTTAGCCGAACAGTGGAACGACGTTTCAATGCTTGCCCGGACGCACGGGCAGCCCGCGTCGCCCACGCGTTTAGGTAAGGAACTGTCGGTATTTGTTGAGCGGATTGATAAGCAATTGCAAATGCTGGCCCAGATTCCAACAGCCGCTAAGTTTGGCGGAGCCACGGGTAATTTCAATGCGCATCATGTAGCGTATCCAAACGTAGACTGGAAACAGTTTGGTGACAAATTCGTGGAATCATTAGGGATGGTACGTAGCCAGTTTACGACGCAAATCGAGCACTATGATATGATGGCGGCAAAACTCGACGCAGTCAAGCGCTTGAATACCATTCTTATCGATCTCGACCGCGATAGCTGGACGTATGTCTCAATGAATTATTTTAAGCAACGTCTAAAGGAGGGTGAAGTTGGCTCTTCGGCGATGCCGCATAAAGTTAACCCCATCGACTTTGAAAATTCGGAAGGGAATCTGGGCATTGCCAACGCTTTGTTTGAGCACCTGTCTGCCAAACTTCCTATCTCTCGGCTTCAGCGCGACCTGACCGATTCAACCGTACTACGTAGTTTGGGCGTACCGTTTGCGCACTCGGTCATTGCCTT
>JAQBNX010000577.1 GCA_028288385.1 Spirosoma sp. | reverse complement strand
TGGTAATATTGTTTCGTATCCCTTTGCTTTAATAGCCTCCAGTTGCTGAATCCAGGTATCGAAGCAATACTGATTCGTGTAATAGTTCCGCTCGCCAACGTAGGGGTAAACACCATTATAGACTGTATCCTGCGCAATTAGTATGTTCAATTGTGGCAGCTCAATCATGAGCGAAAAGGTTGATTCCGTCCCGAAGTTTTTCTGATAGACAATTGTCAGCCCATCAATGAATTCGTTCTCAACGGTGAGCGCCTGGGGCAGGGTTACCGTGCTGGTAACGGCATCGCCAAAGGCGGGCTTTTTGCTGTCCAGCAGCATTTGGCCATAGCCCTGTATTTCCACGATTGTATCGGGAAGGCTAAAGATTGGGACATCCGCAAATGACTCCAGAACGGCCCAATGATCCGGGTGGTAGTGGCTGATAATGATTTTGCTGATCGGTTTGCCGAGGGTGTTGGCGTAGTCTCTGACGGCCTGGGCCTGTTCCTTCAGCAGTTGGGCATCAACGATAATCAGGGATTCGTGCGTTTCAATGATTTGCGAGCAAACCATCTCGGCTGCTTCGGGGCTGAGGTAGCTATGTATTACGTAAGGGTCTTTCGCTACCTTCGTAATGGTGGCTGAGCTTGTAGTGAGCGTTGGGTTCATATCGACAGACTGTAGCGAGTCATTCGCCTAATTTTTATTACGGTTTGACGCCTGAATAGTGGCGGTAAATCTTCCCATCTTTCATATACAAAGCATCGTATACCTTAGAAGGGCCATTGGCCGTATTGATGGTGGCCTCCAGAAAAATGCTGTCATCGGTAATGGCTAATTTTTCGGTTGATATAAAGCCGCGATAGATGTAGTTGATGTAATCGCTGAGTTGCTTTTTGAGGGCGTCCTTCCCCTTAATGTAGATTGGCTCGTCGGCCACCAGCAGAATCATCTCGGCCTCGTCGTGGTAGTCATGCTCGACTAGCTCGTTGGCGTCTTTGTTAGCTAGCAGCGCTAAGTGGTTGTCGTAAAATGCTTGATTGTCCATTGGTTAAAAAGAAAGGGGAAGTCTGGAGATAAATGAGTTAGGAGACGGCCTGTGTCGTTTTTTTGGCTAGGCTTGTCAGGGCTCGATTTAGCGCAACACCGGCCAGATGCCGTTGATAACCTTCGGGCAGACTGCCATCCTGGAATGGTAATTTTACTTGTTCAAGTTGCTCTATGGCCACCATCTTGATCGAATCGGCCGTCAATGTCTTACCCAGCAGAGCCTCTTCTACACGTTTGAGCTGAATGGGCTGCTCCGTGAAGCCGGCCAGCACTAACCGGATTTGATCAATCGTTTGGTCTGACTGAGCTACACAGGCAGCAATGCCGTAGTTTCTCTGCCGGCCCGATAACTGGTTTAATGATAAGTATGTACTTGCGTTTAGCGATGTATTCGGGATCACAATTGCCGAGAGCAGTCCGCCCAGCGGTAAGAGAACGCGGAGACCGGATTGGCTAAAATACTGTAGCGGTAGGCGAGTCTCTTTGTCGCGGGTAAGCACCACGGCTGTGGCGTCCAGCGCCATTAGTGCTGCTATCACCGGTGCGTGAACCGGACCACCATGGTACAACGCTCCCCCAACCGTGCTGTGGTGCCGCAAGTGCGGGTCAGGAATGGTGGCCAGCGCCTGTGCCAGCACGGGGTAATGAGCCAGCGCCTGGTGGTTGAGCAAATCCGTATACGTTATTGAGGTTCCGAGTCGCAACTCATTGTTTTCGTAATCAATCGTTGCCAGACCTGGGATTTTCCGAAGACTGACCAGCGTATGCAATGAAGACGAAGATGTTCCTTTCTTGAGACCGTTTACGAGAGCCTGATCCGCGGTGAGAACCTGATGACCCTCACGCCCAATCAGGTCCAGCGCTTCCTTCAGCGTTTCGGGCGCTTTGTAGGCAAGTTTAATTCCGATCATGACTTATTTATACGGTTAAGGATTGTTTTGCGTGCAGCATCTGCCAAAGCTTTTCCGGGGTCACAGGCATGTCGATGTGGGTGATATTCAGCTCGGCGAGCGCATCACAAACGGCATTGACAATAGCCGGGGCTACGGGCGGATTACTGACATCACCGGCTCCTTTGGCACCTAGTGGGTTAGATGGCGATGGCGTTTCCGTACGGATCAGGTCAATAGGCGGTAGCCAGCTTGCCCTTGGAATGGCGTATGAGTCCAGATCGGTAGTTAGCACCAACCCAGTTATGGGATCGTACTGAGCTTCTTCGGAAAGCGCTTGCCCGATGCCTAATGTAATGTTGCCGTAGCTTTGGCCGTCCACTACGCCCGGATTGACCACAACCCCAAAATCATTTGCCGCAATGTATCGCTTCAGTTCGATCTGGTACGTTTCCTGATCGATTTCTATAATAGCAATGTGGGTTCCGAAAGGAAAGTTAAAATTCTTGGGGTCGAAATAAGCGGTGGTTTCAAGACCCGGGTCCATACCTTCGGGTAAATCCCAGCCGAACCACAGCATTAAGGCCACTTGTTGCAGTGTCATAACAGCCTGGTCGGGAGCAGGAGTGCCAATTACTTTCCCGTCTTTGTATTCAATCAGCTCCAGCGGCATTTTGAATAGATAGGATGCGTATTCGCGGGCTTTTTTGATAATCGCCTGGCACCCTTTCTGAACGGCGGCTCCCTCAACGCTAAGCGACCGACTGCCATAGCTGGCCTGACCATAATAGAGCGGATTCGACGTATCGGAATGTTTTAACGTAATGTAGTCGATGGGAATCTGTAACTCCTGAGCGGCTACCTGAAGGAAGGTCGTATCCTGCGACTGGCCATGCGGCTGGGCACCGGTCGTAATGGCCACTTCGCCCGAAGGCGCTACATGGATGTAAGCGCTCCCCCATGTGCCGCTCATGAGTCCTTCCCCACCCATTTTTGCGGAGTTACCTACACCAGCTACCGCTACGTAGGAGCCAATCCCCAGGCCTAGCCATTTACCGCGCAAACTGGCCTCTGCCTTCATGGCCGCCAGATTGACATAATCGGCTTTTTCCAGAGCCAGATTCAGCAGATTTTCGTAGTTACCTGAGTCATATGTCCAGCCCAGCCCGTTCTCAAATGGGAACTGATCTGGTTGAACCATATTGATTCGGCGGACTTCGGCGGAGTCAATACCCAGTTTACGGGCAAACATCTCAATCATCCGTTCGACAAAGAAAATAGCTTCCGCCCGACCCGACCCACGCATAGGAGCCGTAGGTACTTTGTTCGTGTACACTACGTCGACTTCATAGCTGGCGTGCGGAATTACGTACGCTCCCGTAATGCTTTTGCCGATCAGCGGTAGCGGCTGGCCGGGCGCGTTGATGACTGGATAGGCACCTACGTTGCTGAAAGCCCGGCAGCGGAGTGCTGTAATTTTGCCATCACGCGTGCCGGCAATCGTACCGTACTGAACCTGATCCCGCGATTGAGCCGTGTTGCGCGAAAACCCTTCGCGCGTGTCGACCCACTTAACGGGTCTGCCCACCTGTTTGGCCATCCAAAGCACCAGTGGCGTGTCTGGATATAAATTTCCTTTGCAACCGTTACTCTCACCAATAGCTGGCACAACAACCCGCAGGCTATTGTAAGGAATCCCCAGAACATACAGCGAAATCAGCAGGCGGTGCGGATACGGTATCTGGGTATTTGTCCAGAGGGTGTACTGATTCGTGTTTGTGTCGTAGTTACCCAGCACCCCACGTACTTCCAGCGTATTGTGCATCATGCGCTGGTTGTAAATGCGCTGTTCTACCACTACCTCAGCCTCGTCTATGGCCTGCTCAACGGCTGCTTTGTCGCCAAAAACGGCGTTCAGCATGCGGTTGTTCGGTATTGATTCATGGAGTTGAGGAGCGCCATCCTGCAGCGCTTCTTCTGGATCGAGCACGACCGGTAGCGGTTCGAAATTAACCTTAATCCTGGCCAGGGCATCGTAAGCCTGCTGGCGAGTTTCGGCTACAACAGCGGCAAGCTGATCGCCGGCAAACCGGACTTTATCAGTGGCAAAAACCCGGTGTGAACCGGGAACGATACCCGACGGATGGGATAGAAAATGGCTTTCGGTAAAAGGAGGGACCCAGATAACGGGCATGGGCATTATCTGCTCGGTATCTTTAGCCGTAAACACCCGAAGAACGCCCGGCATTGCTTCTGCCTCCGACGTATCGATAGACCGGATCATGGCATGGGCATGGGGACTTTGCAAAATAGCTGCATGCGCCATATTCGGCATCACCATATCGGCAATGAATTTTGCATCACCCGTCAGCAACTCCTGCGTTTTACGGGTTTTCAGCGCTTGGCCAACACCTTGCCCGGCGGGTGCATGCCCGTTGCTATGCTGGTTAGTCAGGCGGGCTGCCGCTTCTTTCACTGCTTTAACAATCTGCTCGTAGCCGGTTTCGCGCGAGAGATTTCCTTGCAGCCATTGTTTAATTTCGTCGTCGTTAGGATTGGGATTGTTCTCGAGAAGTTCGACCACCGACATGATAGTTCCTGGCGTAGAAAATCCATTCTGCACGGCAAAATTCTCCCAGAAAGCCGTCTGAACCGGGTGTAGTTCCGTAACGCTGGCCAGCCCTTCAATAGTTGTTATGGCGCGACCTTCAGCCTCTACTGCCAGCATCTGGCAGCTTTTAGTGGTATTGCCATCAACCAGTACGGTGCAGGTACCACAAGTGCCCGAGCCACATCCCCACTTGGCTCCTGTCAGGTTGGCGTTGTCGCGCAAAAAATCGATCAGCAACAAGCGCGGTTCGACGTCTTGTTGGTAGGGCGTTTGATTGATATGCAGTTCCAGATTCATACGACAAAAAAGAGGAATAGGTCTACAGGCGTTAGGCCAATGAGCCGTCTGGGTGCTGTACCATACCAGCAAAGTGAATGGCAATCCGACCATCGCGCAGTACCCAACTATCGGCAAAGCGCATCTGGCTTTCGCCATCGGCCGTCTTCATGGTGATCTGCTCGGTAATCATGATCGTTTCGGGGTCTTCAGTTTCGGCCCAGAATATGATGTCGGTTTCGAGGCCATCGATACCCAGAATCCCCTGCATGTGTTCCCGAATCTGGTCGCGGCCTTTATAGATGATCGGCTTTTTGGTGAAACTGCTGATCAGCAGGGCATCGTCGGTATACTGATCAAGCAGTGCGTCAATGTTCTTATCCAGAATAAACTGGATATGTTCTTTGTACATCGCTCCAAGTTTGGTGCTGGGTACGTTGGTCATGGGTGGTAATAAATTATAACGTGGCAGATCCTTCGTGGTACTTCAGTTCATCGACCGAATAGCTGGTCACAACTGTTTTGGCGGTTTCAGGCAGGTAGGCTACCTTCCAGGTTTGGTAGGCGTCCAGTTTAATGCGTTTGCTGTATGGCTCAGGCGCATTCCAGACACTGGCTTCCCACTGGACCACCACTTTCACCGTAGCCGTATCGCCGTCGATGGTCGATTCTGTTGATTTTACAGTATGTACTTCGTCAAAGAAAATACGAATCACCCGCTGATACCAACCCTCAAAACCGGCGTGCCCGTAGACAGTTGCCTCCGGAAAAATCATTTCAAGCTCGGCATCGGCCAGCAGTGGCAGCAGTTCTACCATTGGGACGTGGATGTCGAGTTTATGGTACCAGTCTTTGGCCAGCTGATCAATAGATTCGTTTGATAACATGTTAACTTGTATTGAGTGGTGGTTTAAAAGGATTCCTAAAAGGAGATGCCGTTATTGTGAGCAGTTGGCTTTGACCCAGTCTGCGTGGAAGTTTCCTTCCAGCACCAGATCAATCAGAAATGGCTTGTCGTCGGCCATCATTCGATCAATGGCAGGTCCAATTTCTTCTAGACGCTCAACGCGCACGGCATCAACGCCCATCGACTGCGCTAGCATATCGAACCGAATGGGTGGATACGATAGATCGAATGAGAGTGGGTGCTTCCGGTTTTCAATGGTCCGTTCCTGCCAGTATACGTCAATATTTAATTGCAGCAGCTTGTAGGAGCCGTTATTGCATACGATGAATTTCGCACCAGTGTTGTGCCGTACTGCCGACCACAAAGCCTGAATCGTGTACATGCTGCCGCCATCGCCGGAAAAGCCAATAACTGTTTTTTTCGGATGCGCCAGCTTAACGCCAATTGCGCCCGGGAAACCAACGCCTAAAGAACCACCCCGGGTAATGAAATAAGAACCTGGCAGTTGGGGTGGTATTGCCTGTTGAACAGCGCCAGAACTCGTCAGGGCTTCGTCGAAAATGACTACATCTTTCGGCACTTTCTGGGCCAGCAATTCGGCGAATTGAGCCATCTTTAAACGCTTGCCCTCTGCTGCTGGCTCAGCTTGTAGTTTAGTTTCACCTGGCTGTCTAGCGTCGCGAGCCGTCTGTAAGCGGGCCTCGGCAGCGGCTTTTTGAGCGTCCGTCTGAAGATGTTGAAGAGCTGTTGCCAGGGCTTGCAGCGACAGTTTCGGGTCACTGACCACCCCTAAATCAACGTGATGGTTTTTAGCAATTTCGTAGGCGTTCAGGTCGAAGTGAATAACCTTGGCTCCGGGCTTATAGATATCGTCGAGGTGCGGAAAAACTTCTGGTAGCATGTACGTACCGACAATTAGGTTGGCGTCGCTCTGGCTGGTTATTGGGTAACTAAAGTCGCCAAACATGTGCCCTGTCGTCCCTTTGTACAGCGGATGTGAATTGTCCATGAAAATGTCGCCAAACTCCGCGCCATACACATCCGCACCCAGTAATTCGGCTACTTTTTCTAGCTCACTGTTAGCACCGGAATAGGCCACACCGTCACCCGCAAAAATGACGGGTTTTTCGGCTGCCAGAAGCCAGCGGGCTGCTTCCTCAATCTGCTCAGGAGATGGAGCAACCCGCGTCGACGGTATACTCGTTGGCACGACAGGCTCGTCGTTTATGGCGTCGAGCACGTCCATGGGCATACAGATATACACAGGGCCCATCGGCGGGGTCGCGGCTATTTTTATTGCCCGGCGTAGGGTACGTAACAGCGACTTGGGGCTAAGCACCATGGTCGAATACTTTGTTACGGGAGCCATCATGGCCACCAGATCGTTGGCCATCTGGGCATCCATGTTCATGTATTGCAATCCAGCATCTGACCCAATCACGACCAGCGGTGCATGACCACGCTTAGCCTGATACAGCGCTCCGACACCATTACCAATCCCTGGCGAGCTGTGAAGCTGTACAATTGTTGGCTTTTGCGTGGCACGTGCATAGCCATCGGCCATCATAACCGCAATCGACTCCTGAAGTGTCAGGATATACTTCATGTCCGGATAATCGCCTACAGCATCCAGGAAGCCCTGTTCTACGGTGCCCGGATTGCCGAACATGTGGTTCATCCCATCGATCAGAAACTGCTCGATGATTTTCTGATTACCGGTTTTACCAGCCATATCGTTTCAAACCGTTATCAAGGACGTTAACGAACTGATCGCCAAACTCAAGGGAGCATTGTAGCGAGCGGGCCGTGATGAAAGGGTAGTCGACAATCACAGAGGTTTCTTTTCCAAAATTCCCATGATACTGGCCTTCAGGTCCAACAGCATCGGAAAGCATGTATTCCAGGACATACGGCGGAGGGCCCATATTTAGGTCTGTGTTCAGAAAGCCCGTGCCATCGTGGTAGTCATACTCAATGCAGTGACCGGTGACATGCTTCCCTTTAATGATTGATTTTCGTTCGTTAAAATCCCGGGCGAATACCAATGGTGCGACACCGTAACAGATGGCGCCGATGGGCATGTTTTTTTTGTAAAAAGCCAGAATAATATCGTGAACCCGCTGATTGTTCACAATGTCGATAATCGGCCCGCTTCCACCAACCAGTAACAACCCGGCGTAATCGCTGGTCAATTCTTCCTGTGCTACTTTAAGATCACTGTAGTATTGTTCAAACGCACGGAGGAAATTCGATACCGCAAAATAAGGACGTTCAGGCATTACCTCTGACATGTTCCGGCGCTCCTCCAACCTATTAGTTGACTCAAATTCCTTGACCATTTCAGCCGCTTGTGGTGTAGTTACACAAACACCTAACGGGGGGTCTATATACGTTGTATCGTAACTAGGTGGTAAGGCTTCGGCTTTCTTTCCCTTGGGTGTCATAAACTCGACGGTGTAGCCGGCCTCCTCGAGCTTGGTTAGTGGCCCCACCAGTTCAATTCCCCAGTATCCATATTCAGATAGGATTGCCAGTATTTTCTTTGACATGAAAAGACAGTTGTTTTTAGTAAAATTTTTTTATGGGCAATAGAAGGGTAAATGCCCGCAAATTTGAGGGACATAATAGGGTACGGTTTGAACAAACCGACTGACCAGCCAGAAACCTTAGATGGCTAGGGAGGACTTAGGATACATGGGAAAACGTAATGATATTTTATCATAAGAGGAAGGATCAGAGACTTGAACGTTGGATCAATTAATCAAAACTAACTACTTCGTGCATTCAATATGGCTATTTAGCGTAAACAACCGCCTGGGAGTAGCGAACGACAAGCTTTTGGGTGTAGAATGAAACAAAGCTGTTTTTAACAATATGAAATTAGGAACAGAGGCTATTCTTTACAGATGTTATAAGCTCTCACTTTTTACTGTTTCAAGTATATTCTTAGCCGAAGAAGCCAGTAATAAGACATCAGCACCTAATGTAAGCACTTTAAAACCTTCTGCAATGCGGGCTTTTGCTTGATTTGGGTCTCCTACGAAAGCACCACAGGCAATACCTGCCTGTTTACAGGCCAACAACACTTTTTGTACTTCGGCCTCAATCAACGGATTTGACAGATCATTGTGCAAATTCATGCTGCCAGCAAGATCCAGTGTTCCAATCATAATAGCGTCTAATCCTTCAACCTGTAGAATTTCGTTGATATGTTGAACTGCCATCACGTGCTCAATCATAAAAATCGTTGCTACCTCATCATTAGCCGATTTTATATAATTGCTCAAATTGAGGCCATATCCCTGGGCACGGGCTAAGC
>JAQBNX010000575.1 GCA_028288385.1 Spirosoma sp. | reverse complement strand
TGGAGCCATCGTATATTGACCCGTTGCTGAAAAGGGGTATTAAAAACCCAAAGAGCAGCATCAATTTTACAGGGGCGCTAAAAATGTTGGGCATAAAGCAAAAGGATAAGTTAACAGGAAAATTCAGGGTAATCTCTCAGTCAGCAATAACCATACCAACTAAAGGAAGACATTTAGTTTTCTTTATTAATGCACTGAATTTTTAATTCTAAGTTTACATTTTATATTTTTAGTATATAATATAAATTTTTAATTATACTTATTTATCATATATTTAACTTTTAAATGAATGCCTTTACTGTAACTCTAAATCCATTTATGATAGCTATTTCATACATTCAATTCTACCTGAACAATACATGACAATTATTCAATATAAAACTTTTGGGGCCAGAGTTATTATGCACTTATTTAGAATGACAGGTCAGTTTAATCAAACCAGATACGGTTTCTATTCGAGTTCATATAACCTACTAAAACGTGCCTGATCTGCCTGCAGGTTGATAATCAAAGAGCGAAGCATGGGGTAGATTTTAGCCCTGATAACGATAAAAAAAGGATTTGCACGTAGTTTTGCGGCTATGTCTACGTTATCACCTCGCACAAGGCTGCTCATAGCAGGTGCTATTTTATTACTGGCATTTGGTTTGCGTCTGTACCGTGTTGGCACGTATAGCGTGTTTTTTGATGAAAAAACTACCCTGCTGGTTAGTCAGGGCGTTGTCGTCGAAGGCTACAATCAAAAAGATGTCTTCAACAAACCTTATTTTACACCAGCAGACTATTGGCGACCAAAAACAATAGGTGACTACAGCGAAGCCGTCGCCCGGAGTGATATTGGCAACAGCCCCGTGTACTATGCTATCTTACATGGCTGGATGAGTGTATTTGGCCTCAGCGACTGGTCCCTGCGAATGCCTTCGGTGCTGTTTAGTACGCTGACTGTCCTGCTGCTCTTTATATTTGTCAGACGGCATTTCCGCTCAGACACGCTCGCTTTGGTTAGCGCGGCCATAGCGGCTGTGGAACCGTTTTTTGTGGCATACAGTCACATGGCCCGCAACTACTCAACGACGTTTTTTTTTACACTACTGGTCACGCATGTTTTTCTGCTTATCCTCGAAAAAGCATCCGATCGGGAAGTACCGAATCGTAGAGTACCCATTGGACTTTATATTGCCTATTCGCTGCTTTTCATCCTATCAGTCCTGTCGCATTACCTGACCATAACAGTATTTTTATGTCACGGGCTATGTGCCCTGCTGTACTTACGTAGTGATCGGGCGTGGATAACACTGGGGTTGGCGGCCATGGGCGGGCTGGGTCTACTATCACTATGGTTTATATATGGTGGTGGCCGATACACGTTTTTTGTCCTTAATTCCCAGGCCGAATTTTATCGCCACATTGCCCTTACCAATCCACTTGGTTCAGAGTTTGGAATTGTTCTGCCAGCTACGATTCCCAATATTGCTAAGAAGGCTGCGCCCATTTTTGCGGACCTGTTCATTATCACCAATGGTTTAGGCTCTGCCCTGCTTGGGCTGCGTAACCTGTCGGTGGCGCTGGTACTGGGTGGAGCAGCCACATTGATCATGCATCGATACTGGAACGTAGCAAAACCGCCGGTATGGGTATACGGCGCGGTGTCTCTGCTGCTGCTGGCAGGACTACCCTTCTATTCCGTTGTGCCCCTGCGGTTCTTTGTTCTTTCGGCAGCCTTCCCCTTCTTTTACCTGATGGCCCGGTACATTATTGACCGCACCGATGACCAACAAAAACGACTGGTCATTTGCCTGCTGATATTGACCTTCATCCCGACGCTTTTCCTGCTGTTTATGGCGTGGCGATCCGGCCATACGTTCGGTATCACACAGCGTTACTCTGGGTTTTCGTTTCCGTACGTATGTATTCTGATCGCAATGGGGTTACGGCAACTGGTTAGGCTCCAATGGTGGTTTAGCGTTCCGATGCTTGCCGCCCTGCTGGTGCAATCAGGCTTCATCATACAACTGCTGGGTAAAATCTACGACGACATTGAACCCAAATACACCTATTTTAGCCAGGCCCGGATTTCCAATCCCTATTGGTCGTCGGCGCAGGAATTAATGAAACGCTACGTTCCCGGTGATACAATCGTGTATCCAAACCGGCAGCGGCAGATTTATGATGAAAAAATAGAGAGCAATACGTTTCCGGCATCGGTGTTCGATGCGCAACTGACAAATGTGTACCTTCCTAAAGATGCACAGTACATGCAGCGCATCGACCCGGCCGAACGGGATCGACTTATACTCATCAAAGGGAGAACGGGCGAAAAAATAACTATTTTTGACTTCGAAGGGACGAAATACCGCTACTGAACGGCCCGTAAACGAGACCTTGGGTTACCAATAAACCAACTCAACAACCGACCAACCGACTAATGACAACCGAAGCTATTGACATACAAACCTTACGTGGGCAACTCAGACTCCGGCTTCTGAGTCTGTATCATCAGGCAAATGCCGGGCACATCGGCTGCTCATTAAGCTGCATCGACCTGATGATTGCCACGCTGGTACTGCGCAAACGCCCTCAGGATACGTTCCTGCTCTCTAAAGGCCACGCGGCTGCTGCGCTCTATGCGTGTCTCAATTACTTGGGAGATATTTCGGACGAGGAACTAGCAACTTATTATCAGAACGGAACAACGCTTCCTGCCCACCCGGCTCCCAACCAGCATAAAGGCATCCCATTTGCGACGGGTTCACTCGGCCATGGCCTGCCCATTGGCGTCGGTATTGCCCACGCAGGCAAACTTCTCGGCGATGATTCACGGGTGTACGTACTCATGTCAGACGGCGAAACCAACGAAGGTACAACCTGGGAAGCGGCCCATTTCGCGCTTCAGCATGGGCTTGACAACCTGGTTGTGTTAGTCGATAAAAATGGCCTTCAGGGATTCGGCAGGACAGCCGATGTATTTGGCGACACGGCTGCAGTGCGCACGTGGGAAGCCATCGGTTTTGAAACCGTAGAGGTAGATGGCCACGATGTAGAAGCCGTTGTGGCAACGCTCGACAAACTGCACACGGGGACTGCCCAATCAGGCAAGCCCAAAATAGTTATTGCCCATACTGTAAAAGGAAAAGGTGTCTCATACATGGAAAACCGGCTCGAATGGCACTACCTGCCCATGAACCCGGCCCAGTATGAGCAGGCCTGCAGCGATGTATCGGCGACGTATTTGCTGGCCCAGTCAACGTAAATTCGCAGTTGATCCGTTGGTCTGTTGTTGCTTTGTAAACCCACCAACGTATCAACGCTCAGACCAACGTTCTGGCCCGTTGCCTACGAAACCGCTTACCTGTGGCCGTATTTCCGGTCAATTCATGTAATATTGCGGCCTGAAAGAATCAGACTGCTTCCATTTTGCTATCCTCTTCTATTGACCGTCTCAACGGCCCCATTGTTGTTTTCGGTGCCAGCGGCTTCATCGGCGCCAACCTGTTCGAACAACTCTTTCGTGTCAGACAGCGTAATGGCTCTGCCGACGTTTATGCACTCACCCACGACGCCACTAAAGCCTGGCGGCTTAAACTGCTTAATGCCCCCGCTGAGAACATCGTCCACTGCGATATTCTCTCAAACACATCCGTCCAGGACGTATTTGACCGGATCAAGCCAAAGACAATTTTTAATTTAGCGGCTTACGGAGCGTATAGTAAACAGAAAAACGTAGGGCTCACTTACGAGACGAACGTACTCGGCACGGTGAACATCCTGGAAAACTGCACGTCCGACATGGTGTATATCCACGCCGGGAGCAGTTCAGAGTATGGCTTTAACTGCACAGCCCCGAAAGAGACGGACCGCGTTGAACCCAACAGTCACTACGCCGTGTCGAAAGTATCGGGGGCCTATACACTCGAATACTACGCCAGGGTCCACCAACTCAACACACTCAACCTCCGTTTATATTCCATTTACGGAGGCTGGGAAGAACCCGACCGGCTTATACCCCGGCTTGTTGAAGAAAACCGAAAAGGCCAGTTACCCCCCCTCGTATCGCCCGACATCAGCCGCGACTTTGTTTACGTAGACGATTGCGTAGAAGCCTTTGTGCAGGCTGCACTCCGGGTAAATCCCGAAATACGGGGTCGGTCGTATAACATTGCAACGGGTAAAAAAACCACCATGCGCGAGCTGGTCGACGTGGCCCGTCAAACCTTCGGGCTGGCACAGGAGCCAGTCTGGGGCAGCATGGGCAACCGCGCCTGGGATTTGTCAGACTGGTACGGTGACCCTACGGCTGCCAAAGCCGATCTGGGCTGGACGGCCACCACGAGCCTTAGCGACGGCCTGCGCCAAACGGCCGACTGGCAGCAAAGCCATGATTATGAAGGTCGCGTAATTCCTGCTTTCAAGACACCCACACTGAACCCGGTAATTTCGCCGATTATTGCCTGTTACAAGGATGCGCAGGCCATTCCATACATGTATGAGCGGCTGGTTTCCATGTTCAATGAAATCAAAGTCCGCTACGAAATTATCTTTGTCAACGATAACTCGCCCGATAATACCGATGCCGTGCTGGCTGAAATCTGCGCTAAAGATCCGAATGTAATTGCCATTAAGCATTCGCGCAACTTTGGCTCACAATCGGCTTTTTTAAGTGGTATGGAAATTGCAACGGGCGATGCCGTCGTGCTGATGGATGGAGACCTGCAGGATCCACCCGAGGTAATACCGAAGTTTTTCGAGAAGTGGCAGCAGGGATTCGACGTGGTATACGGCGTTCGGGTGCAGCGCGAAATGCCTCCGCACGTTCACTTCTTTTATAAACAGTTCTACCGGCTCTTCAAGCGCACAGCCTACATCGACATTCCGGTGGATGCCGGCGATTTTTCAATTATCGACCGCAAGGTGGTGCGCGAGCTGGTTAACCTGCCCGAAACAGAACAGTTCCTGCGGGGTCTGCGGGCGTGGGTAGGCTTCAAACAAACGGGCGTCGATTACGTGCGGCCCGAGCGTATGTTTGGTGTCTCGACCAACAACTGGACCAAGAACATCGGCTGGGCAAAAAAGGCCATTTTTTCATTTAGTTTTGCTCCGCTGGAGTTAATGACGTATGGTGGGTTTGTCCTCACAGGATTATCCTTCCTGGCAATTATCGCTCAAATCATTGGCCGATTGCTTTATCCTGATATTCCGCACGGAATCCCGACCGTCATTGTCCTTATCCTATTCTTTGGCGGAATCAATCTGTTAGGCATCTCATTTCTAGGTGAATATATTAGTAAAATTTTTGAGGAGACTAAAAAACGGCCTAAGTTCATCCGAACGATGGTTCGTAAAGGTAGGCAGGTGTATAATACTGCGGCTGAAATTGACGCCTTAGTGCAACAGCGACGTAGTAAATAATCATTTACCCAATCAGTCCTGTTCTTATGGTAACCCAGGAACGTTTTCGCCCCCCCTCGCACGTAGCGCCGGATGGATTTAAAGGAAAATTTTTATTTTTCCTTCGCTGGTTTGTTGACTTTCAATTTAATACCATCTACAATCTGCTAGAGCGCGAAATGCCAAAATTTCGCGGTACAGTTGTCGATATTGGGTGTGGGAATTGTCCATTCAAGCATTTGGTAAATGAAAAGCAGGCCCATTACATTGGTGTTGATGTAGCCGATGCCGACAAGTGGGATTACGAGAACAGTGAAATTATAACCTACGATGGCAAGCATCTTCCATTCGAAACGGATTCAGTTGATCACTTTATCTGTACAGAGGTTCTGGAACACGTGCCAGACCCGCACGAACTGATTGCCGATATGCACCGTGTGCTAAAAAAGGGGGGGCTGGGAATCATCACGCTACCATGGTCGGCCCGGTTTCATTATAAGCCCTACGACTACCATCGCTACACACCCTCTTCACTGAATACGTTGTTTTCAGCCTTCTCAGATGTAACGGTTGTCAATCGGGGAACCGATATTAACGCCATTGTTAACAAGAGTATCGTCCTGTATTTTGGAAATTTATCTACACTGACGTCACCGTTGCTTTGGTTACCCATCAAGATCATATTGCTTATTTTATTCGCCCCCATCATCGGACTCCTCATTATTTGGAGCCATCTGGCGTTACTATTTAACTGGGGTTCGGCTGATGATCCATTGGGTTACACAATTCTGTTAAAAAAGTGACTGACCCATTC
>JAQBNX010000713.1 GCA_028288385.1 Spirosoma sp. | reverse complement strand
CCTGGAACAGGCGAAAACCACCTCCGAACTTTCCTTTCTAAAGGCCCAGATCAACCCCCACTTCTTTTTTAATACCCTCAATAACATCTATGCCCTGACCCTGGTCGACGTAGAGCTGGCCCGTGATGCCCTGCACCGGCTCTCGCGCATGATGCGCTACGTGCTCTACGAAACCCAGAACGGCACAGCCTCCTTGAGCAAAGAGGTTTCGTTTGTGGGCGACTACATCCAGCTTATGCAACTACGGCTAACGGATAAGGTGACCGTTACGTTAAACACGCCTTCGCCCCTGCACGACCAGCCCATTGCACCCATGCTCTTGCTGCCTTTTGTAGAAAATGCGTTTAAACACGGCGTCAGTGCTTTACAGCCGAGTTTAATCGCTATCAATATTCAGCAGGAGCAAAACAAGCTCTTGCTGGAGGTTCGCAATACGCTGTTCATGGACAAAAACCATTCGCTTGAAGCGGGCAGCGGCATTGGCCTGACCAACACACGCCGGCGGCTCGATCTGCTGTATCCCGGCCAGTATGCGCTGCACATTAATGAGCATACGCCCGAGGGTGAATACCAGGTGCAACTAACCCTCAACCTGTCATGACCCTCACCTGTATCGCCGTCGATGATGAACCGCTCGCCCTGGGCCTGGTCTGCGCCTTTATCGAGAAAACACCCTTTTTGCGGCTTACGGGCCGTTATAGCAGCGCTGTGGAAGCCCTGCAGGGGTTGATGGCAGGGCCAGTCGATGTTATTTTTCTCGACATTCAGATGCCCGATCTAACAGGGCTGGAACTCGCCCGGGTGCTGGAACGAAACAACCGGGGCGCCTATACAACCCGCATTATCTTCACCACCGCTTTTGACCAGTTTGCCCTCGATGGATTTCGGGTGGATGCACTGGATTATCTATTAAAGCCCTTCAATTACGAGGAGTTTCTGCGGGGTGCCAGCAAGGCTCGCCAGTATTTTGAGTTGGTGCATCGACCGGAATCCATGCCGGCGGCCATTGCACCAGCCGCTCCCACCGAAATGTCCGATGACTACCTGTTCCTCAGGGTGGAGTATCAACTCGTGCGTATTGCCTACAGCGATATTTTGTACATGGAGGGTCTGAAGGATTACGTGAAGGTATTTCGCCAGAGCGATCCCGAGAAACCCCTATTATCGCTGACCAGCCTGAAAGCACTCGAAGAAAAATTGCCCACCAGCCAATTTATGCGGGTGCATCGTTCGTTTATCGTTGCTTTGGGCCAGATTAAGGCTGTCACCCGTAACTCGGTCGAGATTGGTTCGGCTACGATTCCGGTCAGCGATCAATACAAAGATGTTTTTAGTCAGTTTATCAGCCGCTGGTTATAGGATCTCCTCGCTGCCTCTTATACGTATGGTGATGTAATTACGGTGGTAATCAATAGTGCCCCAGCCGGTAAATGGGCTTAATCCAACAACGCCTACCGGCTTAGGCTCTTATGGAATTTTGGGTAGCAGAATCCTGGTCCAGTCAATCAACGTATCAGGACAATCAATAATTTACTGCCTATGAACCGCAGAAAATTTATGGCTCTGGCCGCGGGTGCTTCCGCTGGGCTTCCCTTCCTGGGCGGAGAGGAGCAATCCCGCATTCCCATCATTGATACCCACATCCACTTGTTCGACACAAACCGCCCAGAGGGCGTGCCCTGGCCAACCAAACAAGACGGCATACTTTACCAGCCAGCGCTGCCCGACCGCTATCGCAGGATAGCCCAACCCCTCGGTATTGTGGGCGCCATTGTCGTGGAAGCCAGCCCCTGGCTGGAAGACAACCAGTGGGTACTTAACCTGGGAGTTCGCGACAAGATCATCCTCGGAACTGTAGGCAATCTCGAGCCGGGCAAGCCCCGCTTCCGACAACAGCTCGCACGTTTCCAGCGCAATACGCTGTTTCGCGGCATTCGTTACGGAAACCTGTGGGATCGTGATCTGTCCCGTCAAGTGTCGAATCCTGCGTTTGTAGCAGACCTTAGATTCCTGGCCCAGGCAGGACTAGTGCTAGACACGGCGAACCCCAATCCTGCCCTCCTAGCGGCCCTGGTGCGACTCACCGATCAAGTACCGAACTTGCGGGTAGTCATCGATCACCTTCCCCAACTGACACCTCCCCAGGAGGCTGCGGCTCGCAAGGTCTATGAAGCCCATTTGCAGGAGTTAGGCTAGCGGCCCCAGATTTATGTGAAGATATCTGAAGTGCTGCGCCGGGTGGATGGAAAAGTCCCGCATGCGCTTAGCAGCTACCGTGGGGGACTGGATGAGTTGTTCGGCATATTTGGTGAAGATCGGTTGCTATATGGCAGCGATTGGCCTAATAGCGATCAGTGGGGGCCGATGGCGGTTGGGTTGCGCCTGGTGAGCGGGTATTTCACGGCCAAAGGCCGCAGTGTGGCTGAAAAATATTTCTGGAGAAATTCGGTTGCTGCTTATGGGTGGCAAAAGCGCGACCCTTCCCAACCCCAATAGCGCCAGCGCTCCGCTGTGAATTTCGACGTAAAGGCCTTTGATGGGGCCTACCAAAAGCTCCTATTTTTTGAGTTTCAAAAGACGTATCTAA
>JAQBNX010000484.1 GCA_028288385.1 Spirosoma sp. | reverse complement strand
TGGCCGCGCTATTCTTCCGGGAGCGGCTCTCCACGGTCAACAAAATAGGCTTAGGCTTAGCTGTATTGGCTATTTGGCTGATATCATGGCAGGAACTGGTCGGTTTCTGAGCATCAATCGACCGAGCATTGTAATACAATTTAGCACTGGCCTATTACTTCGCTTCGGGGTATATCAGTCAATATCTGCAGCACGAAAGTAAAACGGGGACTATCGCAGCTTAGTAAGGATAATTGATAAAGGCATGTACTCATTGCCGAATTAGTGAATTCGTATTGACCTCAATGCGTAAATTTTCCTTCGTTGTTTTCTTAACACTCCCGTCTAAATGCCAATCATAAAAATGAATATTGACTCTAAGCTGTCCATAGTACTTGTCTGGATTGCATTAATGACCAATTTAAGTCAGCTCTCCTGGTCACAGTCGAAACCCATAGGCGTGTTTGATGGCCAACTTGATGTGGGACCCATTCTGCACCCCGGATCAGCTACCTATAACGCGGCCCGGCAGGAGTATACACTAAGCGGCTCCGGAACAAATATCTGGGCTACCGCCGATGAGTTTCATTTTCTGTGGAAACGCCTGAAAGGCGACTTCATCGTTTATACGCGAGGGGCTCTGGTTGGCAAAGGAGTTGACCCTCATCGGAAAATTGGCTGGATGGCCCGCACCAGCCTCGAAGCTAATTCGCCCCAGGTAAGTGCCGCCGTACATGGCGATGGCCTTACGTCGCTGCAATATCGGCGAACAGCCGGAGCCACTACGGAAGAAAATCGTTCGGCGCTCACAGGTGCCGACATCATCCAACTCGAACGACGGGGTACCACCTTTACGCTACGGGCCGCCAAATTTGGTGAGCCTTTTCAGGTTCGGGACGTAACGGATATTGACCTGGGCGATGAGGTTTACGTCGGGTTGTTTGTTGGCTCCCATAACAAAGACGTTGTTGAGAAAGGAGTTTTCCAGGATGTGCGCATCAGCATACCCGTCAAAGCTAATGCGGCTCCCGGAAAAATGGATTTAGGCAGCCGGCTGGAGTTAATGGACATTGCTACCGGCAAACGTGACGTTATTTTTACCGCCCCAAACTCTATTCAGGCCCCCAACTGGACCAAAGATGGTAAAACGCTGATCTACAATAGCGAAGGGTTAATGTATGCCTTCGATATGGCCAGCCGTCGACCTAAAGTTCTGAACACTGGCGAGGTGAAAAGTAACAATAACGACCATGTGCTGGCCTTTGATGGTAAAACGATTGGTCTGAGTAGTGGTGTCCGGGAGCTGGGGGGCTCCATCATCTACACCGTACCCATTTCAGGCGGAACGCCCAAACAAATTACCCCCAAAGGTCCCTCGTACCTGCATGGCTGGTCGCCCGATGGCAAGGACCTGGTGTTTTGCGGCTCCCGTAATAATGAATATGATGTGTATAAAGTCCCGGCCAACGGCGGCCCCGAAGTCAGGCTGACCGATGCCAAAGGACTCGACGACGGCCCGGAATATTCGCCCGATGGCAAATACATTTATTTTAATTCCAACCGCACCGGTACCATGCAAATCTGGCGCATGAAACCCGATGGCAGCAATCAGGAAGCAGTTACCAACGGCGAATTTCACGACTGGTTCGCCCATATTTCACCCGATGGCAAATGGATGGTTTTTCTTTCCTTCCTGAAAGAGGAAGTAGCCCCCGGCGACCACCCTCCGTACAAGCACGTTTACCTGCGGCTGATGCCCGTAGCTGGTGGACAACCTAAAGTTATTGCTTACTTGTATGGCGGTCAGGGGTCGATAAACACACCCTCGTGGTCGCCCGATAGTAAACGAATCGCTTTTGTCAGCAATTCTGACGTGAGTGCTATCAGCCCGGTTGAAGTAGCCAATAAATAACTAATAATCGTTAGCCAGCGACTACCTCAGAAATCAGTATCACTAAAAATTGAATCGTATGCAGACCAGACGTAAGTTTCTTGCCACATCGGGCAGTTTAGCTGCCAGCGCTTTGTTGGTACCAAATTTAGCCGAAGCCGCCAGGGTGAAAGATGTAGGTATTCAGTTGTATACGGTACGTAAAGAGATGCTGGAAGATGCTGCTGGAACGCTGAAGCAACTGGCCAAAATAGGGTACAAAGAACTGGAGTCGGCGCGCAGTGCCAAAGGGCAGTTTTATGGTTTGCAACCCAAAGAAATAAAGAAGATTGCCCATGACCTGGGCATGAACGTGCGCAGCGGGCATGTGCACATCGACAACGACTGGCAACGGTCAATCGATATGGCCGCCGAAGCGGGTCAAACCTACCTGGTATGCTCTTCGCTGCCGTCTGAAGGGCAAACCGTGGCTAACTACCAGCGTTGCGCCGACGCTTTTTCCAAAGCTGCCGAAGCCTGTAAAAAAGCGAATCTGGTGTTTGGCTATCACAACCACGAATATGAATTCGATAAAGTAGATGGAAAGATATTATACGATGTCTTACTGGACCGCACCGATCCAGACCTGGTCAAAATGGAGATGGACTTGGGGTGGGTAATCGTAACGGGCAACGATCCGCTGACCTATTTCAAAAAATACCCCGGTCGTTTTCCGCTATGGCATCTCAAAGACATGGATAAAGTCAAAAAGGAAAGCACTGAATTTGGGAAAGGGCAGATCAATGTCGGACAGATGCTGCAGAACATGAACAAGTCCGGCGTTAAATACTTTTTTGTTGAGCAGGAAGAATATCCGAAAACGGCTCTGGAAAGTGCAAAATATGATTACGATTACCTGGCACGGCTAAACTATTAATGATGGCCAGACGCTAGTTGAATGCGTACTATTTCATTCAACTAAAGCGCGGCATGGTAGCGTAAAGACGTAGTACAGGAAGTGAACGTCAGATTAGCGAGTTGCTTTATTGCCTGGCGACCTGACCAGCTATTAACTAGATGGCATTGCCTGGTTTAATTGCCTTCCTTTAGGGTTGTCGGTTGTGCCACTACGCTGTCAGCTTTCTGCCTGGCTTCGTTCTTCGCCTTTTTCTTGAAGAAGCCCCGCAAAAGAATATTGCTTTGAGCGGCTTTGAGGTCCTCATTCAACAGGGCAGTGCCACTATTCAGATTACGCAACGTAGCGCGTAGGTTGGTAGCCGTCTCCTGATCGGTTAATAACACACCCAGCGGGCTATTGGTGTTATTGAGTTTCTCAGAGGCCCGATTTATGTTTGCTGACGTTTGATTTAGATTCCCAACCGCCTGACCAGCCGAACTTGCTACATTCTGCAGTTCAGTTGCCGTCCGGCTCAGCCGGCGGAACACCGTCGTGTCGGTGACCAGTTCGTTGGCCAGCGATCCCTTTGTGTTTAGTCGGGCCGCAAATGTTGATACGGAGCCAGTAACTTTGACCGTATTTTGGGACGCTTTCTGCAGGTTTTCCATTGCCTTCTTAAAGTTGTCGGCTACC
>JAQBNX010000453.1 GCA_028288385.1 Spirosoma sp. | reverse complement strand
TAAAATAAGGTTGCTTCAGGTAATCGCCGGGCTGGCCGAGCAGGTCGGTTTCGGCTAATCCGATACCCGTAAAGTCAAGCTTGAAACTGGCCGATGCCCGCATACCCAGTGGCCGCCAGAATTGGCTATCCTCCACAATGGCAGATACCTGCTCAGTTGGCACAACGGCCATTTGCCAGCCTTTTCGAGGGTTGCCCAGTCGATCGGTTGCCTGTAATTCGCCCGTAATCAGTGGGCGATGAACCCAGCCCGCGCCTGAACAGAACGTTTTGGCGCCGGTCAACTGGTATATACTGCGGTTACCCGATGATTGAATCTCATTGATGCGTACCCCATTCTCTGCCTGTGTATTCCAGACGCTGAACAATCGCCGGTGCTGAATCACGTCGGCATACCAATCGCTACGTTGTTTGGGAGAGGCATAGAGGTGGATCAGATAAAGGGCATTGATATGCCCTTCATAAACCCGGCCAACGGCCAGATTGGCCGAACCAATTCGTTTGAGCAGGTGGAGAAGCCGGGCCGTTTGCCCCCGATTGAAATCAAGGTCATAGCCGGGTAACGTAACGGACAGTAACCCCGCTTCTGCCAGCCAATTAAAGGCAACTTCCGGAAACTCTCCTTCAGAATCGGTGTCAGAAGCAGTTTCCGCAATTCGCCCGATCAATGGATCCAGTAAACGTGGATTATCGACAGAAACACGGGTTACAGTAGGTGCGAAGGTGGTGGTCATGGAATTCATTCACCTATAAATTCATGTTGAGAATGATTGTTTTATAAATTGGTGATGATCGTAAAAGACGCCTGAGGCTATATATTCCAAAACCACCTGATGGTTCGATTTTCCAACTGGTCCAACAGGAACTTCAGCCGAACTGATTTGCCCGTTTACGCCCCAACGACTACTTTTGACATTCGACCGCGACGGCGGACCGTTTACCAACTTACAACCCAATGACTGAATCCCGTACCGACTGGACCCGCGCCGAAATTGCCGATATATACAATTCCCCCGTGCTCGACCTGATGTATCGGGCCGCTACCGTGCACCGCCAGCACCACGACCCGCAGGAGGTACAGGTCTGTACGCTACTATCGGTTAAAACGGGTGGCTGCCCGGAAGACTGCGCCTACTGCCCACAGGCCGCCCGTTACCACACCGCCGTGAAAGTGCATAAACTAATGGAGGTAGATGAGGTGCTGACGGCCGCGCAGCGGGCCAAGGATACTGGCAGTACCCGCTTCTGTATGGGAGCAGCCTGGCGTGAGGTGCGGGACAACCGCGATTTTGACAAGGTTCTGGACATGGTGCAGGGCGTAAATGAAATGGGGCTGGAAGTATGCTGTACGCTGGGTATGCTCACCGAAACTCAGGCCCAAAAACTAAAGGACGCCGGTTTGTATGCCTATAACCACAACCTCGACACAAGTGAGGAATTTTACGGCGACGTCATCACAACCCGCACCTACGACGACCGGCTCGACACCCTGGGCCACGCCCGCAAAGCCGGTATCTCAGTGTGTTCGGGCGGCATCATTGGAATGGGCGAGTCTGATACGGACCGCATCGGAATGCTCCACACCTTAGCCACCTTGCCGCAGCATCCCGAATCGGTGCCCGTCAACGCACTGGTTCCCGTAGAAGGAACACCCCTGGAAGACCAGCCGCGCGTGTCGGTGTGGGAAATGATTCGTATGATTGCCACCGCCCGCATAATCATGCCAAAGGCTATGGTTCGCTTATCGGCAGGGCGGGTCAGGATGAACAAAGAAGAGCAGGCCCTGTGTTTTCTGGCCGGGGCTAACTCGATCTTTGCGGGCGACAAACTTCTCACTACGCCTAACCCAGGCGACGACCTCGATCAACAGCTATTTCAGACGCTCAACATTCGCCCACGTAAGGCCTTCAAAGACCTGAACGGCGGAACGGCAGCGCAACCAGCCGTGGTGTTTGAGCAAATCCCCATGTTACGTTCTCATGAACAAAGTCCGGTTACGACTTGATAATCTTAACATAGTGATGACCCTTTTACCTAGCCTGTTAACGGTGATTGTTGCCGTATTGACTGCATCCGGCGTTATTGCTCAGAGTCAGACGCCAACAAAAAAGACGTCCGGTAATCCAGTTTTCAAAGGCTGGTACGCTGACCCTGAAGGCGTTATTTTCGGTAACCAGTACTGGATATACCCAACCTATTCGGCTCCTTATAATGAGCAGGTTAAACTGGATGCCTTTTCGTCGCCGGACCTCGCCAATTGGACCAAGCACCCCAATATAATCGATACCACGGCCGTGCGTTGGGTTAAGCGGGCCTTGTGGGCACCGGCCATAGTTGAAAAAGAGGGCAAGTATTTTCTATTCTTTGGCGCCAATGACATTCACGATGATCAGAAAGAGGTGGGTGGTATTGGCGTAGCCATAGCCGACAACCCGGCTGGGCCATTTCGCGACTACCTGGGAAAGCCGCTCGTGGGCAAGATTCATAATAAGGCGCAGCCGATCGATCAATTTGTGTTCAAGGACAAAGACGGAGCGTATTACCTCATCTACGGGGGCTGGGGTCATTGCAACATCGCTAAGCTGAAGGACGATTTCACTGGTTTTATCCCATTTTCTGACGGCACTACGTTTCGTGAGGTCACCCCAAAAGGCTATGTCGAAGGGCCAGTGATGTTTATTCGAAACGGCAAATACTACTTTATGTGGTCGGAAGGTGGTTGGACGGGTCCCAACTATTCGGTGGCATACGCGGTTGCTGACTCGCCATTTGGACCATTTGAGCGCGTTGGCAAAATCCTGCAACAGGACCCGGCCGTGGCACGTGGTGCAGGTCATCACTCAGTCATTCAAATCCCAGGCCTGTCCGACGCTTCGGCCGATGAGTGGTACATCGTTTACCATCGTCGACCCCTCACCGAAACAGACGGCAATCACCGCGAAACCTGCATTGACCGGATGACTTTTGACGAAAAGGGAAATATCAATCCGGTAAAAATTACGGTAGAAGGTGTTCAGGCGCGGGCGTTGAAATAGCAGTACTAGAGTTTTTATTTTGTTAATAAGTGCCATTTCGGTTGTTGCGCCAAGCTTGGTCAGGTTAGTAGCTTAGAAAGAAGCTAACTCAAATTCCAGCTTATAATCTCACCGACTAATTCCAGCCAGCAGCCGGTGCCCCGCCGAAACAGAGAGTAGTTGCCCCTGATCGTTTAACAACCCCATTTGCATGAGCCAGGTCTCAAACTCGGGAGCGGGGCGGAGCTGTAGTCTGTAGCGCAGGTAGAGCGCATCGTGGAAACTAGTGCTCTGGTAGTGCAGCATTACGTCGTCGGCTCCGGGAATACCCATGATGAACGTAACGCCGGCTACACCCAGCAAGGTCAACAAGGTGTCCATGTCATCCTGGTCGGCTTCGGCGTGGTTTGTATAACATACGTCCACGCCCATGGGCAGGCCGAGGAGTTTACCGCAGCAATGATCTTCCAGACCGGCGCGAATGATCTGCTTGCCATTATAGAGGTATTCCGGCCCAATGAAGCCCACTACCGAATTAACCAGCAGCGGGTCGAACGCTCTGGCTACGGCATAGGCCCGCACTTCGGCCGTCTGCTGGTCAAGGCCATGGTGTGCGTTGGCCGAAAGCGCACTGCCCTGCCCGGTTTCAAAATACATAACGTTCTGGCCCACCGTGCCGCGATTGAGCGACCGCGTGGCGTCCCAACCTTCGCGCAGCAGGGCCAGATTAACTCCAAACGACGTATTAACGGCCTCCGTACCGCCAATACTCTGAAACGCCAGATCGACCGGCGCGCCCTGTTCAATGGCCCGGAGCGTAGTGGTCAGGTGGCTCAATACGCAGGACTGCGTTGGAATAGCGAACCGTTCGCGTACGGTGTCAATCATTTCCAGCAGCCTAACCGTCGTCTGAACGTGGTCGGTAGCGGGATTAATGCCGATAACGGCGTCGCCCGAACCGTAGAGCAATCCATCGACCAAACTGGCCGCAATGCCCCGCGCATCATCCGTGGGGTGGTTGGGTTGCAGTCGTGTTCTGAGCCGCCCGCGTAGCCCGATGGTATTTCGGAAACGCGTAATGACTTCACACTTTGCCGATAGACTAATCAAATCCTGATTGCGCATCAGCTTCGATACGGCAGCTACTAATTCGGGCGTTAGGCCTTTGCTGAGCTTAGTTAGTGTATCGGTTGTGGTGGTATGGGCCAGCAAAAAATCGCGGAAGTCGCCAACGGTGAGGTGCCGGATGGGAGCGAAGGCATCCGCGTTGTGCGTGTCGATGATGAGCCGCGTCACTTCGTCCTGTTCGTAAGCCACCACTGCTTCGGTGAGGAAGGTAGAAACCGGTAAATCCGCAAGAGCCATTTGGGCTGCCACCCTCTCCTCAGCTGACTGGGCCGCGACACCCGCCAACAAATCGCCAGAGCGAAGGGGCGTAGCGCGGGCCAGCAACGTTTTGAGGTCATCAAATACGTAGGTCTTCTGGCGAACTGTATGGCGATACGGCATGAAGCAGGAGCGAATGTGTTACGTCCCTAAGGAACAACTCCTGTCGAATGGCCAGCTACCCAAACAAATGGCGTACCTTACTGGTAATAAACAGGA